>CAYHRR010000235.1:0-6632 GCA_964358875.1 uncultured Planctomycetaceae bacterium
GTCGACGCCAACGGCAAAGCGGCGCAAAAGGCGGCGGTCGGCGTGCGCGTGCGCCTCTTGCACCGCCTTTCGCCGCGCTCGATGGGCGGCGTCGAATCGGCCGCGCTGGCGCGTCCGTTCCTCGACGGCATGGGCCGGCCACCGCCGCCGGCCGCCGTTTCATGAGTGGCGCGTGAGCAGCGTGCGCTACGGCCCGACGCGCATCCAGCGCACGACGTAGTCGTTCGTGTCGCCGTCGACGTTGTAGTCGACGCCCGCCATCGATTCGTCGGCCAGGAGTGCGATGGCCACGTTGCGCGTGTCGGCTTCGACCGCAGGCCGCGCCAGGTTCGAAAGCGTGCTCAGGTAGAACGTGTTTTGCATCGTGGCGACGGTGGTGCGGAACAGGACGCTGTCGAGCTTGTCGCCGTCGTTGTTCCAATCGAAGTTGTCCGCCGCCTCGTCGACGCGCATCAGGCCCAGACCGTTGGCGACCGTCAAGCCGGCGTTGTCGGCGTCGACCGCGATCGCGGGACCGGGCAGATCGAAGTCCTCGGAATCCTGAGGGTCGAAGCGCGCGTAGGTCGGGATGGTGTCGATGAGGTCGAGGTCGCGCGAGTTGATCGACGCGCCGTACACCGCTTCTTCGAAGCCGATGTAGGTGCGCGTGCGAGCGCGCTCTTCGCCCATCCAACTCGCGCCCGCAGCCTGCGTTCCGCCGCAACCCGAAGCACAGATCGAATGGTCGACGGTCCAGGTCGCGCCGTTGCCGTCGCTCGGATCGAGCCAGGCGACGACGTTGTGATCGAGCACTTGGCCGTCCCAGTTGATTTCGTCCGCGGCCTCGTCGATCACGGCGATCCAGCGTCCGCTGAGATCGGTGACGCCGTGGGTCCCACCGGGAACATCGCGCACCGCGATCATGCCGGACTCGACGGCGAACACGCCCGACGAGCCGAGGTTCGTTTCGACCTTGATCCAGCGCAGCACGTTGTCGAGCACGTCGCCGTCGTTGTTGAGGCCGCCGGTCAGGCCGACGACCGGGCAATTGCCGTCGTCACCTTCGGGTACCAGCGTGGCGACGTAGGTGTTCGCGCCGTTCTTGGCGGCGAGCACGCGTTGGCCGCCGGCGAAGCCGGTGTTGAAGACCTCGTTGGGCGTATCGGCGAACCACGCGTCGAAGCGCAAGAAGTGCAACACCTCGTCGGTCGCGTCGACGTCGTCGGAAGCGCAGTGCAACGGTCTCCACGCTGAATCGAAGTCGTCGTAGTCGTTGAGCGAAACGGCGCCGTGCGCGGCCTCGTCGACAAGGAAGGCGACGACCCAATCGCTACCTGTGTTGAGCGCACGCACCGGCGACGTCGCGCCGGACACGGGCAAGCCCACGGACTTCACGTTGGGTGTGGCGGCGGTCGTATCGACCAGCGCGAGCACGAAGTCGTCGGTCGTGTCGCCGTCAGCGTTGAGATTGCGGCCTTCGAGCGTCTCGTTGAGCGACACGAAGACGATGCCGGAGTCCTCGGTCATCAACTCCGGTCGCAAGGTCGTCGCGTTGTCGTCGTTGAGCAGGCGCGTCGCGGTCTGCGGCACACCCGCCGCGAGCTTGATCAGTGCGAGCGACGTCTCCGGCGCGACCAACGGGTCGAGCAACGGCGGTTCCTCCATGAAGAACAGGCGGTCGTTGTCGGTCGCGATCAGGCGCGGACCGGCGCCCGAACGGCTGAGCGTCGCGACGAAGTTGGGCGTGCTCGGTCCCGCGCCGTTGCAGGGCGTGTGCAGCAGCACGAGGTCGTCCTGCACACCGTCGGCATCCCAGTCGACCTCGTCCTCGGACTCTTCGACGACCATGTACAGGTGCGTGCCGATGATGGCGAGGTCTTCGGCGGCGACGTCGAGACGCACCTCTTTGATGGCGACCGAATTGACCAACACGGCGATCTGGTCGAGCGTGTCGCCGTCGGCGTTGAAGTCGGTGCCGCCCGCGCCGGTCGTCAATTCGCTCGACAGGTACGCGATCCAGCGTTCGTGAACGATCACACGCGCCGAGCCGGACACCGATTGCTTGGTGTTGTGGGCCTGGAGCAGGAACGTGCCGCCGCCCGAGTCTTGAACGCAAGCCGAGGCGAGGATGAGGCCGAATGTGGACGCGAGCGCGCTGAAAGTGCGGTTCATAGGGTTCTCGAGCGTGACTGCCGAAGCGGCGCGACTCTAGCCGCGCGCAGGGCGGCGGGCCAGTTCGGAGCCGACGCGCTGCCTCGCGCAGCTCCGCAATCGCGCGCAGATTCTAGCGGGAACTGTGGTCGCGCGGGGAACGACGTTGTGCTTCGACGCGAGCCGAGTGCAGGCGCAGCTGCACGACGACGTCGGGCGCTCGAGCGGAGCGGACTGAGGTGTGCCGCACAGCACGCGTTCGCGCGCAGGCGCTGAAATCGAACCGCGGTTGGATAACGAGTTCTTCAGCGATGCGCCGCGCAACCGGATGCCTGGTTGTGCAGCACAAGCGCCGGCGTCGCTCGCGCAACGCTGCGCTGCGCAAACGCAGACCGGCGCACGCGTCGAGCGCGTACGCCGGTCGTTTCGTTGCGCATTCGACGCGCGTTCAGCGAATAGTTGACGGAAGAGCCTGGCTCCGTAGACGGTCACTCACACACGGTGAATTTGAGCGCGTTGCTCAAGCCGGTGGTGCTCGCGATCGGGGGGTCGCGCATCCAGAACTGCGCGTACAGCGTGTCGCCGGCGTTGATGCCCATCGCGTTCATGTAGGCCGTCGTGAACACGTGGTTGTAGGCGCCGGTGCACGAGCTGCCCGAGCCTGCTCCACCACTGCCGATCAACGGACCGCGCACCAGCGGCGAACCGACGCACAGCGTGCCGCCCTGGAACGCCACGGCGATCTGGCTGTGGCCCCAGATGATCAACCCGTTCTGTTGGTTGAGCACGTTGGCGCAGGTGACCGTGAACGTTCCCGCGCTCTTGTCGGGTTGGTTCAGCCAACTGACCGCAGGCACGCATCCGAGCGAGTTCGTCTTGCCGGTGCAGTAGGTCGAGACCGACGCCGCATTGGCGTACACGGGCCCGAAGTGCTGCGTCGGTCCGTAGTTTCCTGCGTTGTCGAGCGCGCGAATGTGGAAGTAGCGCGCCGTCGTCGAGGAACCGATGTTGGTCGTGTTGCTCGTCGTCGCCGCGGAAAGGTTGGCGCCTCCGATCGGATCGAAGATCGCCGTCGTGTTCCACACGGCCCAATAGTGGTTGACGCCCGAAAGCGCGTCCGAGGCGGCCGACCACTGCACCGTGACGCTCGTCGTGCAGGACTGGACACCTGCGGTGTGCGTCGTCGAAGTGACCACGCCCGGACCGACCGGGGCGACGGTGTCAACCTTGTAGGGCCCCACTTCGGCGTTGTCCGCGTCCCAGTTGCCGCAGTTGTCCACGGACTTGAGCGCGAAGTAGATCGTGGCGCTGTTGGGCAACGCGCGCGTGAACGCCGTCACTTGCTCCATGTCCTTGGCGCTCGCTACGAAAACGCCGGGAGCGGTGCCGTAGCTCTCGCCGTAGCCGTCGATGCCCGAGAGGTTGTCCGTCGCCGCCGTCCAGGTGAAGTCGGCGCTCGAGACGTTCGACCACACGTTGATCGTGTGCGACGTCGACTGCAGGTTCGTGACCGCGTTGGGCTGCGTGCCGTCGACCGTGACGATCGCGGAGTCGATCTTGTCGATCCAGTTGTCCGAACGCGCGTTGACGCTCCAGCTCTTGTTGCCTTCCGTCGCCCAACGCGTGGTCCAGACCGCCGAACGCGTGTCGCCCGGGCGGATCGTTCCGAGCGTCACGTCGCGACCGGAGCTTTGATTCGTCATCAAGTCCGTCACCGCGCCGTCTTCGAGCGTCGTCGTCGACGCTTGCAGCACGTCACCCGCCGACGTCGAGTCGAGGTACACGTTCGACGCGAAGTACTCCGGGTTGTAGGCCGCAGCCGTGATGTCGACGTCCGTGTTCGGCTGCACGTACGAGTCGCTGACCGTCACGGCCAAGGTGCCGTCCGGGGTCGTGTCGCCGTAGATGTAGGCGACGGTCACGCTGTAGTTGACCGAGCTGGTCGTGCTGTCCGAGTAGACCTTCCAGCGCCACGTGCCCGCTGCCGCATTGTTGAGGATGCGGATCTCGGTGTTGTCGCGCGGGCTCTGTTGCGCCGAGTATTCGCCGGTGTTCATGGCCGGATCGATGCCGCCGGTCGGGCTGTCGATCCACAGGTCGAGGTCGTTGACCAAGGCCTGCGCGGCACCCGCCGAACTCTGGTCTTCGTAGTAGGTCAAGCACACGACGAGCCGCGTGCAGCCCGCGCCGACGGTGAAGTCGGAGAAGGTCGACGTGCCGGAGCTGAGCGTCGAGCCCCAGTTCGACCAGGTGGCATCGGTGAATCCGTAGTGCGCCTTCGCCGCGTTGACGCGGCCGGTGCCGAACTGGTTGAGGTGGTCCGTGGCCACCGAACTCGGCGAGGTCAACACCTGGTCGTTGTTGGTCATCGCCGTCGCCATGAGCAAGCTCGCGGCGCGCTGCGGCGCATAGCGCGTGAACGAATGGTGGTCAGCGAGTTGCGCCGCGATGCCGGTGATGTGCGGCGCGGCCATGCTCGTGCCCGACTTGTCCGCGTAGCCGTTGGTGCTGTTGGCGTCGACCGAGCGGATCCAACGCCCCGGCGCCGCGATGTTCGGCTTCCAGCGATTGTCGCCGCAGGGACCGCGGCTCGACGACGAACGGATCGAACCCGGATCGCCGTCGGTCGCGTCGTCGTAGTCGATGACGCTGGCCACGGTGAACGCGTTCTTCGCGACGCCGGGCAGCCCGATCGAGCTCGCGGTCGAACCGTCGTTACCCGCTGCGAAAACGTAGAGCTGGTCGTAGTTCCAAACTTCGGTGTCGAGCGTGCGCGCATTCGCTTCGCTGCCGATCCAACCGATCGCGAAGGACCCCCACGAGTTGTTGACCGCGTGCGGCTTGGCGGAGATGTTGCCGCTGCCGTCGGTGAACGAGCTGCGCATGTGCGAGTAGAGCGTCGAGTGCGACGTACCCGAGTTCCCGCAGCCGACGCCGGAGAACCACTTCACGAAGCGCGCGCGAAGGGTCGCGGAACCGCCAACGCCCGGGGCGTTGCCCGTGTAGCCCAGACGCGCAGCCGCAGGCAGACCGAGCACCGTGCCGGCGACGTGCGAGCCGTGTTCGCAGTTGTCCAGGGTGACGTCGCCCTCCGCCGACTGGTCCCAGCCGACCCAGTACACGTGGTTGAGCGCTTCGTGGGAGAGGTCGGCGCCGGAGTCGATCACGCCCGTCACTGCGAGCGCGTTGAACCCGCCGTCGTAGGTGCTGCGTCCGTAATCGGACAGCGCCATCGGCGTCGACTCGTCGTGGTTGAGCTGATCGACGACGTCGGATTCGACGAACTGCACGAAGTCGAGTTGCGTGAGTTGCTCCAAGGCGGCCGGCAGCACGCGCGCGCGGAAGGCGCGGATGGAGTCGACGTACTCGAACACCTCGGCGCCGGCGGCTTGCAGCGCGCGCTGCTGCCAACCGTTCGACATCCACGCTTCACCGCCGACGTTGTCGGTCGTGTCGAGCGCCTTGATGTTGCCGGGTGCACCGACCTGCGCGAAACCGTTGCGCGTGAACGTCGAGGCCGCGTTCATGTCCGAGTCGAACACGCTGATGTACACGTCGAGCGGACGGTTCGCGGGCGCGAGCACGAGTTCGCCGACGAGCTGGCGGTGCAGCTTCTGCCACAGGCGCGGCGTGCCGATCCAATGCACGAAGTCGAGGGCGCCGACGCGCTCGATCGCAGTCACCGGCAAGGCGACGCGCAGGGCATAGTGCGGGTGGAAGCCGATCACGCGCGCGCCGAGCGCTTCGAGTTGCGCGATGCGCGCGGGCGTGATGCGCCGCTCGAACATCACGAAGGCGTAGGTCTCGGGCGTCGGGCGACCGTCGCGGTAGTCGCTGCGCGCCTGGGCGAGCAAGGCGGGATCGATGCGCTCACCGGCGGGCGGATAGTGCTTGCCGGCGACGAAACCGAGGAAGAACGGATCACCGGACGCGGGCTCGATCTGCTTGTCGCCGAGCGGCGAGGCCTCGATCACCGCGGCAACCGGCAAGGGAATGGAGTCGTCGCTGAACTCGGTGGCGACCTGGATGCCGGCGCCGCCGTCGAAGGCCTCGGTCGGCTGCTGCGCTGTGCTGCGCGCAGGCATGACCGCGCCGACGGGGCTCGTGACCGTGCGCGGCGTACGCGCCGCTGCTTGAACTTGGGTGAGCGGGCTGTCCGGGAGCAATTCCTGAGTGGACTGGGCCGCGAGCACGCCGGGGAGGGCGAGCGCGCACCAGAGGTGCTGGGTGATTCGTTTCATCGAACGTGACTCCTGTTGAAACTTCGAAGGGGGGCGCGCACCGGGATGTGAGACCGCGGGTGTGCGTGACGACATGAACGTGAGCGAGGTTGGCGCGTGACGGAGCTGCCAACATAAATGCAGTGGCGAATTTGTGGGTAGGCCGGTGGCGGACACTTGGGAGGTGTGTTGGGAGGTGTGGAGTCGGTGGGCCGTTGTGTTGCGCGCGGACGCGCGCGACTCCGCCCCCTACCCGCGCCGCGCCGCCGGGAGGGGGGGGGG
>CAYHRR010000236.1:0-5378 GCA_964358875.1 uncultured Planctomycetaceae bacterium
TCGCGACGTTCGGCAAGCGTCCTTCGCGCACGTGCGGTTCGATCATTGCGAAGGTCGCGCCGTCCCAGCCTATGACGAGCTGTTTGTGCGGCGGATGTCGGCGCGCGGGCGCGCCGTCGCGACCGAAGGCCCACCACGCGCCGAGCGCCGCGGCACCGATGACGACGAACGCGACACCGAGCACGACAAACAGACGCGCCGCGCCGCGTGAGCGCGATGCGAACTTGCTCATCGGACGCATGCTACTCGCTCAACGCGTCAGCACCACGCCGACGGCGCCGGGCGGAACGACGCTGTGGCGCGGGTCGACCAGCGCGACGCGCCCCACGCCGAACACCAAGTCGGCATAGGCTTGCACGCTGTAGGGCGCGAGCATCGTCACCGAGCGTGCGCGACCTTCGAGCGCCGGAGCAGAACACGCGATTTCCGGCACGAAACCGGCCACGCGGACGACTTCGCCCCGCTGCGCGCCGCGCACCGCGTTCTCGAAGGCGTCGAGGAAACGCCGCTCGGCGTCGCTCGCTTCCGCGAGCTCCATGGGAATCGCGCGCGTCCGGAATTGAACACCGGCGAGCACCAGCGGCGTCACGAACAGAGCGACGACGAAGCTCCGACGGCCCGCAGCTTCGAACGCCAACGCGAACAACGCGAAGTACAAGAGCGTCGCCGGCGCGGTGAAGGGCAGCTCGTACCAACCGCGTTCGGCTCCCGAGAGCGCCGTCGTCAGTGCGAGCACTACAAACCACGCGACGCAAAACAGCAGCACGGACGCGAAGGGCTGCGCGAGTTCACGTGCGGACCGCGCGCGCACTCGGCGCAGCGCTTCGATGCAGCCGAGCGCGAGCGCCGCGGCAACGACGATCGAGAGGCTCATGCTCCACGCGCCGAAACTCCGCAACAAGGGCGGCGCGAGCAGCGTCGGCGCGTAGCGAGCCAGCGTGTCCGGCGCTTCGAGCAACGCCGACGACAAGCTCGATTCGCGCGCGCCGCCGAGGCCGCCGAGCACCGCCGCGCGGCCCGCGAAGGTCAGCGCGAAGCCTGCGAGCGCCGGCCAGGCCTCGCGCAACGCGCGCGTCGTGCGCGCGACGACGCCGTGCTCTCGCCCGACGATGAAATGCACGAGGACGACCGCGACAACCGCGACCGCGCCGGTCTCCTTCGACATCAGCGCGAGCACGCAGCACATCGCCGTCGCTACGCACCTGATTGCGGGGCGTTTTACGAACGACAAGGTCGTGACGAGCGCGAGCAAGGTGAACATCAAGGCCAACGCGTCCGCGCGCCGCGCCGGAGCTTGCAACACGTCGACGTGCACGTCGTGGAAAGCGAAGTACACGCCTGCGATCACGCACCAACGCGACACGAAGAACCTGCTCGCGAGCAGCGTCAGCAGCACCGCATTCGCGCACAGGATCAACACATCCGTCAGGTGGTACCCGAAGGGCGTCAAGCCCCAGATCGCATGGTCGAGCGCGAACGAATAATGGACGAGCGGCCGCCAGTAATGGCCCAGCGGATAGCGGCCGTCCATCAAGGGCTCGCGCAGCGTTCCGAGCCAATCCGCAGCGCTTTCGAAGCGCCCGGCGGCGATCAGCGGATAGCTGTCCCAGCCCAGCAATTCCAAACGCAGCATCGAGCGCCACGCGATCCACACGCACGCGACGACGAAGGCAAAGCTCGACCAGCGCGCGCGGCGACCTTGCTTGAGCTCATCTCCGTCCATGCGTCGTCGCGTGCGCGTGCGTGCCGATCGACCTCGCGCGCAGGCGCCGCGAGACTAGATTTTTCGGGGGACCGACGCGCGGGGCGGACAGTAGCATCGGCGCCTTCCACAAGCTGACCCGTGCGTTAGATTCACCCCCAACGCATCCGATTACAGGGCCCACCGCGCACCCCGCCCATGACCGAGACGATTCAGGACACGATCAAGAAGGCCGAGCGCTTCGCCGTCGACCCGGTGCTGTGCATCGCCTGCGACGCGTGCTGCCAGGACTTCCCCGAGATCTTCTACATGGGCGGCGATGCGAAGGCGCACGAGCACGTCGTCCACGATTCGACGCTCTACAACGCGCGCGTCGTCGTCGACGTCTGCCCGACGGCGGCCATCAGCTACTCGGGCGAACTGCCGCCGGCCGAGGATTTGGGCAAGCTCGAGGAGGTCCCGGGTTGGGAGCTCGAGTGGTCGCAATGGCGCGGCGCCGAGGAGGACACGCTCGAGCGCGATCGCCGCTATGGCCGCGACTTCCGCGTCGACGAAGAGGAAGACCTCGTCCGCATCTCCGTTCAGTTTCCGACGCGCGTGCCGGCCGTGCGCGATCGCTTCCGCTACGGCATGACCGATGTGATGCCGATCTACGGCAACCACGTGGTGCAAGACGGCGCGGCGTTCCAAATCTACGGCTGGGTCAAGGATCCGAAGATCCGCGCGCTGTGCCACACGACCAGCTCGTTCCCCGGGCAATTCCTGACCACGATCGAGGTCAAGCGCACGACCTTCGGGCACGTCGCGCACTTCGACGGACACCAGCGGCTCGAGATCGTGGTGTTCAAGAAGCCGGGCCTCAAAGAGAACTGGCAGTGGCGCTCGCACTTCATCAATGACAAGTGCACGGCCTGCACGATCTGCGAGCGCGTGTGTCCGACGAACGCGATCTCGGGCGGCGAGCGTTTCTTCATCGACCCGGACCTGTGCATCAACTGTTCGGTGTGCGGCATCTACTGTCCCTTCGACGCGATCGACAACGACCGCGGCGTCACCGTCACGCACATCAAGCCCAAACAAGTGCCCAAGGCCTTGGTGCACGAAGAGCTGTGCACCGGTTGCGAGTTCTGCGTCGACGTGTGCCCCTTCGGCGCGATCGAGATGCGCTCGCTCGTCGACCCAGGCGACTACGAGTTGCCGCAAACCAGCCGCGTCGCGTTGGTGACCGAGAAGCTGTGCACGAGTTGCAAGCTGTGCGAACAGGTCTGCATCAAGGACGCGATCGAGATCCCGCGCGTGCAGAACTTCCGCGACATCGGGATGAGCTTCATGAGCTATCTCGTCGACGGGCACTGAGCAAAGTGCAACTCTGACGCGATCGTTCTCGGCTGAAGGAAGACATGCCTTCTGAATCGTTCTCGGTTGCCGACGAGTTCACGAACGCCTGCTGGGACTCAGTTCGCGAATGCCAACGGCTGGGCTACAAGCCGACACTGTTCATCCGCATGCTAGGTGAGCGTGGGGCCTTGGAAACAGCGCGGACACTGCTCGGCACGTCATCACCGAGCGACGGATTCACGCGGCTTTGGGAGTTGAACCGACTGAGCTTGACGGTGGAGGCGATCGGGCAACGGCCGGAGTTCGCCTCGCTCTTCAGTCCGGAAGTGCTCGCAACGGCACAGGCTCGCCTGGCTCAACACGGATACCCAGCCGAACTCTAGGCAGCCTGCGCCGCCCGATCCGACTCCCGAGTCGTCGGCGGCGAAACGAACCGGTTCGTGCGTTCCGCTTTCCGGCAACCACGGCCCAACCGAGGCCAAGCCGTGTAGCAAACGGTTGACTATCCCATCTGAACATCGACACTCTGTCGCAATGGCCGCCGCAGCCCGAATCCTGGAACTCGCTCGCCGCGGCCCGATCACCGCACGCGATCTTCGGCGGCTTGGTATCGGTCGCGAGTGGCTGTTCCGCTTGTGCGAGCGCGGCGAACTCCAACGCATCGCGCGAGGCGTCTATCGAGCGCAGTCCGGCAACGAAACGGAACTCGCGTCCGTTGTCGAAGTCGCCAAACGCGCTCCCAAAGCCGTGATGTGCCTCCTGACGGCGCTGCAAATCCACGGACTCACGACGGAGCTGCCGCATGAGGTCTGGATCCAGATCCACAATCGCGCGCGTCGGCCGCGCATTGGACATGCGAAGGTGCGCGTCGTGCGGGCGAGCGGTAAGGCCGCGAGCCATGGGATCGAACGCCGCAGCTTCGAGAACACAGCCGTCCTCGTCACCAGCCCGGCCAAGACCGTCGCCGACTGTTTCCGCTATCGCTCGCACGTGGGGCTCGAAACAGCGATCGCCGCGCTGCGCGACTACCTTCGGCGCGTCCGCCCCGCCAAGCGCAGCGGCGCTGGATCCGGCATCGGACGCGGCGCCTACGGGGACGCGCTTCCATCCGGCGAAGGCTTCGGCGACGGCGGCCCGCGACGAGTCCACACCATCGACGCACTCATCGCCGCCGCGCGCGCGGACGGCGTGTACTCCGTGCTACGACCGTACCTCGAAGCACTCGCGTGACTCACAGCGGGCACAACCTTGGAGCCTCCGTGCGTGCGCGTTTGGGCCAGATCGCCCGGACCCGCGGCGATGACGTGCAACTTGTCCTGACGCGCTACGCGAACGAGCGCATCCTCCAGCGTCTGTCGCTCTCTGTGCACGCGGAGAGCTTCGTGTTGAAAGGTGCGGCCTTGTTCACGCTCTGGACGGGACGGCCGCATCGCGCGACGCGCGATCTGGACTTGCTCGGATTCGGTAGCGACGACATCGAGCACGTCCGCGCCGTGTTTCGCGAGATCTTGTCGCTGAACGCGGAGCCGGACGGTGTCGAGTTCGACGTCGAAACTCTCGCCGTGAGCGCCATTCGCGAGGATCAGGACTACGGCGGTGCACGCGTCGTAGCGATTGCAAAAATCGCCGCCGCCCGCATCCGACTGCAGATCGACATCGGCTACGGCGACGCGATTACGCCCGGAGCTGAGTGGGTCGAGTTTCCTCCGCTGCTCGCGCTTCACGGTCCGAAACTGCGCGCCTATCCGCGAGAGACCGTCGTCGCCGAGAAGGTCGAGGCGATGGTTCAGCTCGGTCTCGCGAACAGCCGCATGAAGGACTTCTTCGATGTCGCGCTTCTCGCGCGGATGTTCGACTTCGACGGCGCGCGCGTCGCCGCCGCGATCCGAGCAACATTCGACAGGCGCTGCACCGCTCTTCCGGACGGTACACCCGTCGCTTGGACGGCGGCTTTCACCGAGCACGCCGACAAGCAAACGCAGTGGAACGCATTCCTCCGCAAGTCGGGCGCAACGACGACGCTCTCCAGTCTCGGCGCGACGGCCGAGGCGATCACGCACTTCGCAGGTCCAGCGCTCGTTGCGGCGGCAGGCCCGAAGCGCTGGAACGCTCGCTGGACCGCCGGCGGCACCTGGTTGGAGTGAAGACGCATCCAGCTCGACATCCGCGGCTTCCTCCTACTGCCCCTTCGGCGCGATCGAGATGCGCTCGCTCGTCGATCCAGGCGACTACGAGTTGCCGCAGACGAGTCGCGTCGCGTCGGTGATCGAGAAGCTGTGCGAGCAGGTCTGCATCAAGGACGCGATCGAGATCCCGCGCGTGCAGAACTTCCGCGACA
>CAYHRR010000236.1:5478-6614 GCA_964358875.1 uncultured Planctomycetaceae bacterium
TCGGGATGAGCTTCATGAGCTATCTCGTCGACGGGCACTGATGCCGTACTCGGAGGAAAGCAAGCGCCACTACGGCGTGGGCAGAGCGTTCCGTGTTCGTCAGGACCCGTCGGCTTCTCTGCCGCGCTCGATTCGGTCAGGAACAGAGCCGGTGTATTGCCTGCCGAGTTCCTTGCCTCCTGGCGCGGAGGTTCACGCTGTTGATGTGAAGACCGGACCTGACGGCCATAGCACGTTTCTGAACGTGGGCAGCGACATCGAGCCCGTGTGGATCTGGAGACCGTGGCTCGATGAGTCGAGCAACAGCAGCGAGGGGCTGACTTCCGCCGCGGGAAGTGATGCGAGTGTCCGCTCGAAGGCGGCCCTTTCCACACCGACCGCCGATCCGGTTCCGAAGATCCTCCCGCCCGTCGAGCATGCGACCGATCTGCTCGATCGCGTGCGCGAATCGAGCGGACTTCCCGAGCGCAATCACGAGGACGTCGTCAAGGATCTGCTCGTCCGCCTCGGGCGCGACGTCCGCCGAATCGTGTTCCAGGTCGGCCGGATCGACGTCGCCGTCCAAGACTCGTCCGGACGCACGTTCATGGTCGTCGAAGTCAAGCGATCCTTGACCTCCGCGCCCCAGCGGGACGACGCGCTGCGCAAGGGCTTCGACTACGCGAGCCGCAACGGCGCTCGCATCGTCGTGATCACCGACGGGGATCATTTCGAGATCTACGACCGGACTCGGGGGTTCGACCACGCCGCAATGCTGTGCGGCTCATTTCGGTTGACTGGCTTCCGCGAGTCGGACGTGGCGGCGCTCGACCTGCTTCGGCCGCGCTGACCGCGGTCCCGACGCGCCGGCCGCATTGCTGCGGTCTGCTGGAGCGCCTGGCCGAACCCGGATTGGTCCCGAATCAAGTTTGAGAACGGCGCGGCGATGGCGTCTCGAAGTCGGCACCCGCGGGAGGAGATTTCGCACTTCATGTGCAACCGCGCGAAGCGGCGAGCGTCTCCATCGTCGTGACTCGGCGGAAGACACGCGCGCGACAGCTCGAACTCCCGTTGAAGACATGGGGCGGCGCACGCAAGGGAGCGGGGAAGAAGCGAACGGGAGTGCGGCCGCGCGTGACGCACGCGGCTCGGCCGGC
>CAYHRR010000237.1:0-6601 GCA_964358875.1 uncultured Planctomycetaceae bacterium
ACAAGTCGCCGTCCACGACTCATGGGCCCGTCTTGCGATCGCAGATGTCTGCACTCGTGTAACGAGTGGCAGCACGCCGAGCCGAACCGAACCCAGCTACTTCGTCGGCGGCATCTGGCCGTGGGTGAAGACGCAGGAGTTGATGGACACTTGGATCGACGACACCGACGAACACATCACAGACGTCGCGATTGAGGCGTCGTCCGCAAAAGTCCTTCCTAGGAACACGGTGCTCCTCGCGATGTACGGTGCCACCGTCGGGAAGCTCGGGCTGTTGCGTCGCCCGATGACCTGCAATCAGGCGTGCTGCGCAATGATCGTCGATGCTGAGCGCGCTGACGCTCGCTACGTCTTTTATCAACTGCTGCTGCATCGATCGCAACTAAGGCGCCTCGCGACTGGCGCCGCGCAGCAGAACCTCAGCGGTCAGCGTGTGAAAGAGTTCCGCCTGCCGTTCCCGCCACTTGCCGAGCAGCGCGCGATCGCCTCGATCCTCGGCGCGCTCGACGACAAGATCGAGCTGAACCGCCGCATGAACGAGACGCTCGAAGGCATCGCCCGAGCGCTGTTCGACGAACAGTTCGGCGAGGCCGACGCGAACGCGGCTCTCGGCGACCTTGTCGAGATTCAACGCGACGGGACGAACCCACAGGACCACGTCGACGAGTGGTTCGACCACTACAGCCTCCCAGCGTTCGATGAGGGTCAGCGTCCAGCGCGCGCACGCGGCAGCGATATCAAGAGCAACAAGTTCGTGCTCTTCGCGGGTTGCGTTCTGCTCTCGAAGCTCAACCCGTCGATCCCTCGCGTGTGGTTCCCTCGCATCAGCAAGGACCGTCGCTCGATCGCGTCGACCGAGTTCCTCGTCCTGCGCCCGACGAAGTCCAGCTCGCCCGAGTTCCTGAACTGCCTGCTCCGCAACGACTCCGTTCGAGAGCACCTCGTCGGCCTCGCGTCCGGCACCTCGAACAGCCACCAGCGCGTGAGACCCGACGATCTACTTGCAACTCCGGTCCACTGCCCGAGCACGCGCCACCTTGACGCCTTCACCACCAGCACGAGGCCGATGTTCGAACGGGTCAACGCCAACCTCGCCGAGTCCGCAACGCTCGCTGATGCCCGCGACGACCTCCTTCCGGGACTTCTGGGAGGGCGGCTGCGTTTTGCAAACGCCAAGATGACATCATCAGTACGGAGCTCTGGATGATCACCCACTACGGCTTGTTCTGGTCCGAGTCTGATGTGTTCTGGGGCAGACCGAAGAGGGCCGGGCAGTTGCTCGGGCGGGCGAAGACGCCGCTCGGACGACGCGGCGCTCCCACTAAGAATGAGCGTGACAAGTCCTCGGACTACCGAGATTTCGTCGGGCTGTACTGTCTCTACGGGGACGGTGAGTTGCTTTACGTGGGCGAGGCCGGCCTCAGCAAGGGAAGCACGCTCTTCAAGAGGCTCAAGGACCACCGGAAGGACTCGTTGGCTGGACGATGGGACTCGTTCTCCTGGTTTGGCCGCAAGAAGAGTAAAGGCCAATGCAACGTCGCGCTGGCACTTGCGCAACTGGAGGCGGCGGCCATCGCGATGATCAACCCTGGCTTCAACAAGCAATCTGGGACATTTGGAAACGCCATGCAGGTGTTCCAAGTGCCTCACGAGTACGCCGACGGCGACGTGACCACGAAGCTTGAACGCCTCTTGGCGCTTGTGGGTAGTACCAAGAAGTCGAATGCGAAGTTCTGATCTACAGGATCGACTAGCGGGATCCAGAGTCTCGGCAAGTCAAGGGAAGACGACTGGTTGAGGAACGAATGGCAGACATCAATCTGACGCAGGCAGAGGCAGACGCCTTGATCCGAATGGAAAAATGCCGCACCACCGAGGATCGAGCAGAATTCCCGATGAGCGGCCAATCGCTCGTCCTGCCGCTACAGTCCGTCGACAAACGCGAGCAGTTCCTGCTGGACCTAAGCCGCGGGCGCATCGACCTGCTCAAAGTGAAAATGCAAAACCGGGCGCGGCAAGTCGTCGTGCTTGTCCGTCTCGACCTGGGAGGTGCGCCTCATCGCAACCCGGACGACGAGGAGATTCCGGTTCCCCATCTTCATCTTTACCGCGAGGGTTACGGCGACAAGTGGGCCACACCTCTGCCGGCGGATCGATTCCGTTCAACTGCCAATATCGGCACGGCTCTGGAGGACTTCATGCGATTCTGCAACATCTCAAGACCGCCGCACATCGAACGGGGGCTGTTCGCGTGATCCGGGACATCCAGCACTTGCTTGACGCGTACCACGCTTGGCTCAAGGACAAGACTGTTTTGCGCCAGATCGACGAGTGGATAGAGATTACGACGCCATACCTAGATCGACACAATGACTATGTGCAGATCTACGCGCGGCGCGCGAACGGCGGGTTCATCCTGACAGACGACGGGTACACGCTTGAAGATCTCGAGCAAAGCGGTTGCAAGCTGGAGAGCCGCAAGCGCCAGGATCTCCTCAAGATGACGCTCAACGGCTTTGGCGTTCAACTGCTTGACAAGGCGCTTCAGGTACACGCGTCGCCTGACAGTTTCGCATTGCGCAAGCACAACCTCGTGCAGGCGATGCTCGCGGTCAACGACATGTTCTACTTGGCGGTTCCGATGGTTGCGAGCCTCTTCTACGAGGATGTCACCGCCTGGCTCGATGTGCACGATGTCCGCTACACGCCCAAGGTCAAGTTCACGGGAAAAACTGGATACGATCACGTATTCGATTTCGTGATTCCCAAGTCGCGGCAACAGCCGGAGCGCATCATTCAGACGATCAATCGGCCCAATCGCGACACAGCACAGGCGGTCGTTCTATCGTGGATTGACACAAAAGAAGTACGCCCGCGCGAATCGCGCGCCTATGCGATATTGAACGACTCCGAGCAAGCTGTGTCGCAGTCTGTATTGGACGCACTTCGGAGCTACGAGGTGCGCCCGGTGCCGTGGAGCGAGCGAGACCGCGTGCGGGAGGAACTCGCCGCTTGAACGCCGTAGCGTTCACCGAGTCGGTCGTCGAAGAGGCCGCGCTCGCGTGGCTGCGCGAGCTTGGCTACGCGACTCTCTTCGGGCCGGAGATCGCGCCGGGTGAGCCTGCGGCGGAACGCGAGAGCTTCGCCGAGCCGTTCCTCCCCGCGCGCCTGCGTGCCGCGATCGCGCGCCTCAACCCATCCATCCCTTCCGACGCGCTCGATGAGGCGTACCGGCGCGTGACGCACGTCGACACGCCGCAACTGCTCGACGCGAACCACGTCTTCCACACGCTGCTCGTCGACGGCGTCTCGGTCGAATACTTGCGAAGCGACGGCACAACCGCGCACGATCTTGTGCGCTTGATCGACTTCGGCGACGTCGACGCGAACGACTTCGTCGCCCGTAGTGTCCGAAAACTCGGCCGGGGCTTTTACGGGGTCGGGAGCGACCACGAAGCCGCGCCGCGGGCACGTGCATGCAGCTCTCGGGACAGAGTTCCGGCCGGAACTCGACCTCAACGCGACCGCGATCACGCCGCGCGGCGGTAGTACTTGAGTAGTCCACCCAGGCGCTCGTCACATTCGACGCGCCCGACGTTGCGTACATCGGCACCGTCGATCAGTTCGTTGTCGAGGCCCTGGTGGTTGCGCTCGGCGTGGTAGTGCGCGACGTATTCACCCAGCACGCGCTGCAGGTGCGCCTCGCCAAACAAGATCGTGCGGTCGAGGCACTCCTGCTTGATCGAACGTACAAACCGCTCGGCGTGCGCGTTGCAGTTCGGCGCTCGGTATGGAGTCACGACTACTGCTGTCCCGGCCGCCGCGATCGCCTTCCTGAACTGCTCGGTGAACTTCGTATCGCGATCACAGAGCAGCACACGCTTGTCGCGCAGGAACCCGTCGACGGCGTCGGTCAGGTTGCGCGCGACTTGCGCCATGAACGCTTCATCCGGGTGCGGCGTCGCCGCGGCGATGTGCACGCACCGCGACTTGAGATCGATCAGGAACAGCACGTAGTAGGTGACGAGGCCTTTGGCGGTCCAAACCTCGGCGGAGAAGAAGTCGGTGCCGACGATCTCGCCCCAGTGCGCGCGCAGAAAAGTCCGCCACGACGAAGGCCGCTGCGGTGCAGGCTCGAGACCGTGCTCGCGCAACACCGTCGCGATCGTGCTGCGCGCGACGTCGTGGCCGAGATTCTTCAGGGCGCCCTGGATGCGCGTGTAGCCCCAGCTCGAATTCTCGCGCGCCATGCGAAGCACGAGCTCGCGGATCTCCCTCATCACGCCGGGGCGGCCGCTGCGCTTGGGCGCGTAGGTCCACTTGCGCGCGATCAGCATGCGGTGCCAGCGCAGGATCGTGTCGGGCGTCACGATGGTGGCGACGCGCTCGAGCACCTCGCGGCCGAGTCGAATCCCTTTCACAGCGAGCCGGCGGCGCTGATCGTCCGAGAGTTGTGGTCGGCGGCCGTGCAACTGGTTGCGCAGAGCACGGTTCTCCTCGACCAAGTAATCGATCACGTCCTGCTGCTGCCGCGAGATCCAACCGGCCATGGTTAGGACGAGAATGCGCAGCGGGTAGGACTCAGCCTGCATCCGTGCAGCGTAGGCGCTCACGCATTCGGGGCTGCGACGGGTTTCAGCGCCATTGGCGCGAACGCGGCTGCCAAGTTCCGGTTGCTCCCGCGAGCAGCGGATCGAGGAATTCCTGCACAACTGCTGTCACCTCGCCGAGGCTTGCCCACGGCAAACTGTCGATACGAGCCATGCGTTCGTAGGGCTTCGCCCAGTTGTCCGACGGTGCAGGCACCGCGCTCGGCACCTCGTGTGTGCCTCGATTTGCGAATGTCGCTTTGGTGGCCGCGCGCAGCGCGCTCGCCGCAATCGTCTGCGCGGTCGAGAGCAGCGCCATGTCGGGCAGATCCTTCACGCGCGAGTTCGGTCGCGTGCGTGGCAGCGTGTACGCGTGCAGCTTCTCGGCGATGTGAACCTCGATCGGTACGACGCGGAACACGGCGCGCTCGATGCCGATGAAGCGCAGCATGTCCGAGCCCTCGATCTCGTCCGATCTGCCGATGCGCGGCTCGCCGATGGCGAGGTCCAACCCGAAGCGCCCGGCGTAGGGTCGCCCCGCGAGACGCGCTTGCACTCGAAAGCGGCCGCCGCCGTAGTCGAGCCCGTCAGCAAGAATCTCGGGCTGGCGCGCATCCTGCGTGACCTCGAAGGTGAGCCAGTCTTCCAAGTCCATGCGTCCCGCGTCCTGAAGACGATCGAGCAGCCCGCCGCGCGTTCGATCCATGCGCAAATCGACGTCCTTCGTTTTGCGCGCGCGCTCGAGTCGCAGCTCGAGCGCGAATCCTCCTTTGACCAGCGTTGATCGAGGCGTCTTGCTCAATACGCGCGCGAGAAAGCGCTCGAATACGAGCAGTTGGCGCAGGCGAGCGAGTTCGACGCCGTCGCTAGCTGCTGCGCTGCGCAACCGCTCCTCGAGAGCCGTCTTGAAGGCAGCGGCGGTTTCGTAGCGACGTGTCACCGAGCTTTCCTTCGCGGCGCCGGCGGCGCGAGTTCGCGTGCAACGCGCTCCGCGTCGCGAGCCGTGATCAGTCCTCTCGCACGAGCATCGGCGATCGCTCGATGCACGAGATCAGGAGCGCTGCCGTGGCGTGCGCAGTCCGAGATCGTGCGCAGCGGCGTCGTGACCGGCACGCTGTCGATCCACGTGCGCTCCGACTTCGGCAGCTCATCGAACTCGACGACCACCTCGACTGGGTAGCGCAGCCGTCTCGCGCGCCAAGTCGACGGCAGTGTGAGCGTCGGCACGCTCGGTAGCGCATCACCGAGTTCGTGGAGAGCGAGCGCGGTCTCGTGGCTGAAGACGGCCGCGCGATGCGTCCACAGCCACAGGGCGACGAGGTCCTCGTGTTCGCCCGCCGGGTACTGCACGAGCCGGTAGACCGCGCGCATGGGGCGTGTGATGCGTTGATCGAGGTGATGCGCGAGCAGCGCGGGCGAGAACCCGGCGTCAGCTGCCTGACGAACGTGGAAGAGCCCCTGCTGCGACGCGGCGGTCTCGTAGAGCCGATCCCAGTCCGGTTTGGGAGGAAGCGCTCGTTTGGACATGACGCACGAAACTTAAGCGTGGCTGTAGTTTTGTGCAAGTCGGGAGATCGCACGTCGGTCACGACGGCGGTAGTCGCTCGTACAACTGAGCGTCGAGCGAGCTCGCGCCCGGCCGTGCCATCGTGGCGCCGTGAACTCTGCCCGCTCTCGTCATCCAATCTCCGTTCTCGCCCGCTTCGAGGGTCGCGAGATTTGCGCGAAACCTCCGCGATTCTCTGCTCTCATCATCGCTCACCCCGTAGTGTCCGAAAACTCGGCCGCCGCGTTTCCGGTGTCCGGGGCGACCTCGAACCTGCGCCACGAGCACGTGCGTTCGGCCCGATGGGCAGAGTTCCGGCCGGAACTCGGCATCAAGTCGGCCGCGATCACGCCGCGCGGCGGTAGTACTTCAACAGTCCGCCGAGCCGCTCGTCGCATTCGACGCGGCCGGCGTGGTGCACATCTGCGCCGTCGATCAGTTCGTTGTCGAGGCCCTGATGGTTGCG
>CAYHRR010000238.1:0-2970 GCA_964358875.1 uncultured Planctomycetaceae bacterium
CTCGGACTGGAACTTCCAGTTCTGGTACCGCGACCCGCAGGTCGTCGGCCACGGCTTCAATTTCTCGAACGCACTCAGCGCGCACTTCTGCCCGTGAGCGAGCACCGAACCCTGCGTTCGCACGCGTGATTCGGTGCGCGCAGCGCGGCCTCGACGGTCCGTGGCGACCGTACGCGCGCGCTCCGCCCTGACGGCAAGACGCTCGGTCGGCACGCGAACCTCGGCGGTGAGTCCGAGGTTCGCCCGCGCGCGACCGAGCCGACCCTCGAGTTGAGCCACGGCCTTGGTTTTTCGGACGCGCTCAGCGCGCACTCCTGCCTGTAGCAGGAAAGAGCCGTGGTTCGGCGTAGCCCGATCGCGCCGCGCGCGGTCGGGCTGCGCTCCTTCGAGCGCGGCTCAGCGAATGCCGTGGCGCTCGACGGCGAGGTCGACGATCTCGTTGATCATCTGCACGTAGCTCATGCCCGTCGACTGCACGGAGAAGGCGAACTCGCTGTCCTTCTCGAGGTAGCAGCTCGCGTTGACTTCGAGGACGTAGATGTCGCCGCTCGCCGTCAAGCGCATGGCGACGCGACCGTAGTCGCGCACGCGCAGCGCGCGGTAGGCGTCGAGCGCGACCTTCTGCACGCGCGCCTTCAGCTCATCGGGCAGATCGGCGAGCACCGCCTTGGTGCCCTTGTACTCGGCGCTCTTCACGTTCCACTTCGCGCGGCTCGACATGATCTTCGGCTCGCCCTCGGGGAAGCCGGCGAAATCGATCTCGATCGGCGGCTGCGCGGTCGGCATCGAGTTGCCGATGACGCCGACGTACAGCTCGCGTCCGTCGATGTATTCCTCGACCAACGCCGCGTCGTTGATCTTGTCGTGGATCGCGATGATGCGCTTCATCATGTCGCGGAAGTTGTCGACCAGCGCGTTGGCTCCGATGCCGATCGAAGCGTCCTGGCGCAGCGGTTTGACGAACAACGGCATGCGCAGGTTGCCGCCGGTCTCGAAGTCCGAGTCCTGCGAAAAGACCGCGAACTCCGGGTACTTGATCTTGTCGAAGGCGAGCAGCTTCTTGGTCAGCGCCTTGTCCTGCTGCATGTGGAACTCGCCCGGACCTCCGCCCGTGTAGCGCAGTCCGAGCAGGTCGAGCACGCCGACGATGCCGACGGCGCCGAAGAGCACGTCGCCGAAGCTCTCGCACAGGTTGAAGACGAGGTCGGGCTTCGCCTCGTTCAAATCGTCGATCAACTTCTTGATGTCGCGCCAAACGCCGACGATCACGGCCTCGTGGCCGCCGTCTTCCAAGGCGGCAACGACCTGAAGTGCGACCGGATCGTGGGCAGCCGGGTCGTCGGATTGAAGGTCGATCAGTACGGCAATGCGCATGCAGGTTCAGGTGAAGTGGGCGCGCAATCTACCGTCCCGATCGGCGATTGCACGGACCGAAGTGAAGCGCGCGCGCGCGTTCGGTCGCGTGCTCGGGACGCGACGCGCGCTCGAACGACGAGTCGCGCGTCGTCTGTTAGCTTGCCCGCGTGCTCGATCTCTCGTTCCGTTTCGACGCATGGTTCGCGCGCCTTCCGCGTTCGCCGCGCGATGCAGGACGCGTCACAGCATGCGTCGTTCGCACGGGTCGCGGCGCGCGCGCGACGCCGGATTCGATCGAGCTCGTCGAAGCTCGCGGCGTCGTCGGCGATTCATGGTCGTGGCATCCGCACAGTCGCCCGGGCAATCAAGTGGCGTTGATCAACGTCCACGTCGCACGGGCCGTGGCCGAAGGCGACGCGAGCCGCATGGCGCTCACGGGCGACAACTTGCAGGTCGACCTCGAGCTCAGCGAGGCCAACCTGCCGGTCGGCACGCTGCTCCGCATCGGCAGCGCCGTGCTGCGCGTTTCGGCCGACGTCCACCGTCCCTGCCGCAGCTTCGTCGAGCGTTTCGGCGCCACCAACGCCAAGCGCGTCGCGCGCGCCACCCGCATCGGCCTGCGCGGCCGCGGCGTGCTGTGCGAGGTCGCGCACGGCGGCTCGATTCGAATCGGCGACGCGATCGAGGTCGAGCGAGCGAAGCCAAAGACATGACGCCGCTGCGGACCAAATTGCTCCTCGCGCTGGCTTCGACGGCCTTCGGCGCCGGACTCGTTGCCGCGTTTCTCGCGACACGCTCGTCGAAGCGGCACGGTTCCGTCGTCGTCGATCATGTCGACCTCGACGCATTGTTCGCCGATCGCGATCGGCTCGTCACGGAGAGCGCATCGGCACCGGAGTCGAAGACTGCGTCGTCGACAGCCGTCGACACACACACTCCGACGACCACGCCGCGCGAGCCGCCGACCTTCCAATCGACGTCGGCCGTCGCGTCGCAGCCCGAGGCCGCTTCGTTCTCTGCGCCGGTGCTCAAGCTGCCCGTGACGAGTTTGAAGCGCGTTCCGCTCGATGCGAACGTGCTGGAGAGGATCTACCCGCGTCTGCAGCCCTGGCACGAGTTCGATCCGCAGACCTACTACCGCTATCGAGGCCGCGTTCGCTACGAGTTCACGTGGCCCGAGCACCCGCGCGGCCGCTACAGCGCGTACACCAACGCGCTCGGACTGCGCGGCGCGCGCGAGGTTGCCGAGGTGCAGCCGACGCTGCGCGTGCTGGTCACCGGCGACTCGCACACCGACGGCGTGTGCGATGCGGAGGACGCCTTTGCCGGCGTTCTCGAGCGCCTGCTGTCCGCGCATCGTCCGGAACGCACGGTCGAGGTGCTCAACGCCGGCGTCGGCGGCTACAGCTTCTACAACTACCTCGGCGCGCTCGAGCGCTACCTGCCGCTCGCGCCGGACGTGTTCGTCGTCGGCGTCTACGGCGGCAACGACTTCACGGAGTCGCTGCTCTTGCACCACTACTTCGGCGGCCCGCGGCTCCCGCCGACATCGCCGGAGCGCCGCGCCATGATGGCCGCCGGGATGCTCTCGGTCGGCGCCATGGCCGGGTCGGC
>CAYHRR010000238.1:2980-6586 GCA_964358875.1 uncultured Planctomycetaceae bacterium
ATGGCCGCCGGCAACGACATCGATTCGGACGCCATGGCGCAGGGATTCAACTCGATCTGCTACCTCGCGGAACACCCCGAGCAAACCGACTTCGCCGGACAGGCCGTGTGCGACGTCGCCGGCGCGATCATCGCGACGTGCCGCCGCGAGCGCATCCACCCGATCTTCGTCTACATCCCGCCGATGCACTCGGTCGAGCGCGCGCGCCATGCGGAGTTGATCGACGAGCTGACCACCGTGCTGCACTTGAAGCCGAGCGACCTCGAGCGCATCGAGCACCTCGCCGATCGCCTGCTCGAATACGTGCACTCGTTCGGCGCCGACACGCTCGACCTGCGCACGCCTTTCAAGGCCTCCGACGTGGAGCTCTACTGGCAAGCCGACTGGCACATCAACCTCGCCGCGCACGAACGAATCGCCGCGTTGCTCGTGCCGCTGGTCGAGGGCGCGAAGGCCGCGCGCAGCGTCGAGCCGCCGCCTGCGAACGCGGAGTCCGCAACGAAGGTCGGCGTGACGGCGATCGCGAGCGCAACGCCTGACGAGAACGGCAGCGAGGCGGTGCGCCTCTCCAAGGTCGCGTACGAGATGCCGGTGCTTTCAAAGGCCGCAGTCGAAGCGCGCTACCGCCTCCGTCCCGACCAGGTGTACGACCCGCTGTCGCTGTTTCGCTACGCGTCGCACCTTGGACGGTCGGACAGCAACGCGCGGCTGCGCACGAATTCGCTTGGACTGCTCGGCGCGCGCGAGCCGGAGCGCGGCAAGCGACACGTCGTGCTACTCGGCGACGAGGTCGTGTATTCGCCCGACGAAGGCGGGCCGACGCTGGGGGAACGGCTCGAGACCTGCGTCGAAGGGCTCGACTGCCTCGATGCGTGCACCCACGGCTACGGCGTCGTCGAGTACCTCGGCACGTTGAAGCGCTTGGTCGAATGGAAGCCCACCGACGTGGTCGTGATGGTCGACATGGGCAGCGACATCGAGGAAGCGGCGAGCCTCGACACGCGCGCGAACGAGCGACGCCGCGCGCCGAACGTGATCACGGCGGCGGACGTCACGGATCCCGAAGCGGAGTTGCGCGGGCTCGCCGCCGCGCGCCTCGTGCGCGAATCGCCGGCGAAGGTGCGACCGAACCTGCGCGCCGCCGGCGACGTTTTGCTCGCGATCGACGCGCAGTGCAAGTCGATCGGCGCGCGCTTGGTCGTCATCGTGCTTCCTGAGCCTGGTGATTCACGCGTGCGTTGCGCGGCCTACCGAGAGGCGGCGGCGAAGGCCGGCCTCGATTCCGAACAGCTCGCGCAGCTCCAGCGCCGCACCACCGCCTTCATCGCGACGCTCTCCGAGTACACGATCCGCGCGATCGACTTTGGAGCGTGCCATGCCGCCTCGCCGGAGGCGCTGCTCGATCCGCGCACGTTCCGGCTCAACCTGACGGGGCGCCGCGTGCTCGCCGACATCGTCGAGCGCGCGACCTTCGGCAAGCAGTGATACGCCGCTCGCGCGTCACGCGAGATCGAACAGCAGCAGCTCGGCGTCCTCGGTCGCTTCGACTTCGATGCGCGCTTCGTTGCTCAACGCGGCGCCGTCGCCTTGCGAGAGCGCTACGCCGTTCAGCGCTACGCCGTTCAACGCTACGCCGTTCAACGCTACGCCGTTCAGCATGACGGTGCCGCGCGCGACTTGAAGCCAAGCGTGGCGGCCGGGCGCGAGGTCGCGCGACGCCGACGCGCCCTTGGCGAGCACGATGCCGAGCAGCTCGACGTCGGCGTGGATCGCGACGGAACCCTCGCGCGCGTTGCGTGCGGCGAAGAGCTGCCACTTGCCGCGCCGACCTTCGAGCGCGAAGGCCTTCTGCTCGTACTCGGGATTCGCACTGCGCTTTTCGGGCATCAGCCAGATCTGCAGCAAGTGCAGCGGCTCCGTGCGCGACGGATTGAATTCGCTGTGCGTCACGCCGCGACCGGCGCTCATGCGTTGCACTTCGCCCGGTCGCAGCACAGCGCCGGTGCCGAGACTGTCCTTGTGCTCGATCGCGCCGGCCAGGACGTAGGTGACGATTTCCATGTCGCGATGACCGTGCGTCGGAAAGCCCTCGCCCGGCGCGACGACGTCTTCGTTGATCACGCGCAGCGCGCGAAAACCCATGTGGCGCGGATCGTGGTAGTCGGCGAAGGAAAATGTGTAGCGCGTGTCGAGCCAACCGTAGTCGGCGCGCCCGCGCTCGGCGGACTTGCGGATCGTGATCATGTCGAGGGAGCCTCGTGTGGGGCGCACACCATGGGACGCGCGCGGTGGAGTTTCCAGACCGAGCCGGGCGTGCGCTTCGACGATGGCGCGCGGCGATGCTGCTCACGAGCGCGCCCCGCGAATAGTTGACGGAAGAGCCTGGCTCCGTATACCGCTGCCATGGCGCCCAAGCTGATGCGGTTGCTCTCGCGCGTGCGCTCGCGCAGGGACTTGCCGCGTTACTTGCAGGGCGAAGCGCTGCGCCACGTGCTCGAGCCGCAGTTGCTGCGCGAGGGCAACCAAGTTGAGCTCTTGCGGCGCGGCGAACAGGCCTTTCCGGCGATGCTCGCTGCGATTGCGAGCGCGCGCCGTCACGTGCATTTGGAGACCTACATCCTGCGCTCGGATGCGACGGGCGAGAGCTTCAAGCGCGCGTTGATCGAGCGCGCACTCGCGGGCGTCGAGGTGCGGCTCTTGTTCGACGCCGTCGGTTCGTTCGGGCTGCTCGACGGCACGTTTCTGTCGGAGATGTCCGATGCGGGCGTCGAGGTGCTCGAGTTCCAACCGGTGACGCCGTGGCGTCGCCGCTTGCTGTTGCGCCTGCGCGCGATCCAACGCAAGGTCTCCGCGCGCATGGGCCGCACCGTGCGCGACGTCGAGCCACGCGAGCCCGGTCATTGGCGCATGCATCGCCGCGATCACCAGAAGATCCTCGTCGTCGACGATTGCGTCGCCTTCACCGGCGGTCTCAATATCGGCGACGAGTACGGCGTCGGGCCGAACGCGTGGCAGGACTTGCACGTGCGCGTCGAAGGTCCGGCGGCCTGCGGTTTGGCGCGCGCGTTCCAACGCGCGTGGATCAAGGGGCGCGGCGATCTCTATTCGCGGCCGCAACGGCGTCCGTCGGCGTCGCCGTCGCTCGCTCCGATGCTCGTGCACACGATCGACAATTTTCGGCGCGGCAAGCACCGCCGGTTTTTGTCGGCCTATCGCTTTGCGTTGCGCCAAGCGCAGACCTCGATCGCGATCATGAACGCGTACTTCATTCCCGACTGGATCACGCTCTTCGCTCTGCAGAGCGCGGCGCGGCGCGGCGTGAACGTGCGCGTGATCGTGCCGGCGAAGTCCGACGTCAAGGTCGTCGGCTACGCGAGCCGCTATCTGTTCTCGCGCCTGTTGAAAAGCGGCGTGCGCGTGTTCGAGTACGAGGGTCGCATGATGCATTCGAAGGCGGCGGTGATCGACGGCCGTTGGGCGACGATCGGCTCGTTCAACCTCGATCGCTTGTCGATGGTGCACAACCTCGAAGCGGGCGTCGTCGTCGCGGATCGCGAGTTCGCAGCGCTGCTCGAGGCTGAATTCGAAGCGAGCCTCGCCGACTGC
>CAYHRR010000239.1:0-6584 GCA_964358875.1 uncultured Planctomycetaceae bacterium
CAAAGTCGCCGTGCGCAAAAAGGTCGAAGCGATCTTCCCCAAGCACGAGTGGGATGCGTTCACGGAGCACTTCTGGAATGAGATCCAGACGTGGCGTGCCGAGGACGCGGCGGAGCGCGCGGCGCACAAGAGCGCGCCGGCTGCGGCTGCGCACACGTCGAAGAAGAAGCCCGCGCCGTCGAAGAAGAACTGAGCGATGACCAAGGAATCGACGAGTTGGCACTCCGAGCGCCTCGGTCGAAGGATCAATGTCTGCCGTTGGGGCGACATGGGCACGCCGGTGCTGCTTTTCCCGACGGCCGGCGGCGACTTCGAGGAGAGCGAGCGCTTCCACATGCTCGACGTGCTCGAACCGTTGCTCGACGCGCAACGCATCAAGGTCTATTCGTGCGACTCGACCGCCGGTCAGGCGCTGCTCGGTGAATCGAACGAGGCCGGTTTCGCTGCGCGCGAACAGCAGAAGTTCGACGCGTTCATCTACCACGAGTTCGTGCCGCTGATCCGCGCCGACTGCAAGACGCCCGGCATCGAGATCATCAGTGCCGGCGCGTCGATCGGCGCGTACCAAGCGCTGTGCACCGTGTGCCGTCACCCCGACGTGTTCAAGCTCGCGATCTGCATGAGCGGCACCTACGACCTCGCCAAGTTCATGGAGGGTCAGCCGACGCGCGAGCACTTCTTCAACACGCCGACGCGCTTCCTCCCCGACATGCCCGAGGGCGAGTTGCTCACGAAGTTGCGTTCGCGCTTCGTGCTGCTCACGCACGGCCAGGGCCGCGCTGAAGATCCCGGCGAGTCGTGGCGCGTCGCCAACGCGCTCGGCGCGCGCAACATCCCCAACCGCGTCGTCGAGTGGGGCGAGGAGTGGCCGCACGACTGGCAAACCTGGCGCAAGATGCTGCCGATCTACCTCGACGAGTACGTGAAGTAGCCGGCGTGGACACCAACGACTCGACTCCCGACATCGTGATCGTGACGGATCGAATCGATTCGAGTGAGCTACGTCGACTGGTCGAGGCGGTATTCGGTGACATGGTCAAGTACGTCGTCGACCTACGACGCGAAGTGGTTGCGGTCGGCGGTGAAATGCACGTCGACGCCGAGGGCGTGCTGCTCGACGACGGCAGCCGACAAGACGACTTGTGGGGAGCGAACTACAGGCCCGGACGCGGAGTCGACGAGTGCATCCAATACGAGTCGCTGATCAACATTCGCCCCGTGCGCGGCAACCGCGGCATGTACGTCGAGAGCGCGGAATTGCGGCAACGTATTCGTGCGTTGACCTTCGAGCGCATCGGCTCCGGCGACCCTCTCTGATGCAGCACTCTGCGCTGACCGCGGAACGCTGGGCGCGCTTCACATTTGCGCAGCAGATCCTCTCGATCGCCGCCGAGATGCTGCGTGCGAATTCGGCCTTGATTCCGGAGCGACGCGCAGCGTTGTGCAACGGCTACGAGCGCGTGTTGAGACTCGTGGATCTGTCGATCGAATGCACGGACCGCCGCGGCCGACGGCGTGAACTGTTGTTGTGGCGCGACGTAGTGGCGCAGCTGTACATCGCCTCCGCGGCGAATCCCGAGGTTCACGCAGCGGCCTTGCGCGCCTTGCTCTACTTCACGCCGGAATCGGCGAAGCAGATTCCGTTCGTGACTCTGTCGCGCTGAGCGCGCCCTCAGTTCCAAGCCGAATAGGGCTCCGAGGTCTGCTCCATCGTGCTCGGCAAGGCGCCGAAGTCGTGGTTGACCGGGACGACGGTGATGCCGCTGTCGGTGACGACGAAATGCTTGGCGTCCTGCTCGCGGTCGTAGCCGATCGTCGCGCCGTCGGGGACCTTGGTCCACTTGTCGATGATCGCGCGGCGGATCTTCGCGCCTTTGCCGACGACGACGCCGCCGAGCAGGATCGAGTCCTCGACCAAGGCGTGCTCGTCGACGAACACGCGGTTGCCGAGGATCGAGCGCCGCACCTTGCCGCCCGACACGACGACACCGGGACACAACAGTGAATCGGTGACCTCCGCGCGGCGACCGTCGACGTCCTCGAGGATCGTCTTGGCCGGCGGATCGGCGTGCCACAGCGAGTAGATCGGCCAGTCGTAGTCGTACAGGTTCAGCTTCGGCTTGACCGAGAGCAGGTCCATGTTCGCTTCGAAGTACGCGTCGATCGTGCCGACGTCGCGCCAGTAGGGTTGATCACCGCCGTCGCGGTCGACGAAGTTGTGCACGTACACGGGCACGACGTTGATCATGCGCGGGATGATGTCCTTGCCGAAGTCGTGGCTCGACTCCGCGCCGAGCTCCGCGTCGAACTTCAGGCGCCGCACGAGCTCGTCGGTCTCGAAGGCATAGATGCCCATCGAGGCGAGGCAAAAGCCCGGCTGGCCGGGGATCTCGGGCGCGTTGGCCTTGGGCTTTTCGACGAACGAGGTCACGCGGCCGCGCTCGTCGACTTGCAGGATGCCGAACTGGTGCGCCTCGCTGATCGGAATGCGCACGCCGCCGATGGTCAGCGCCGCGCGATGGATCAGGTGCTCGCGCAGCATGCGGCTGTAATCCATCTTGTAGATGTGATCGCCCGCCAAAATCATCACGTGGCGCGGGCGCTCCTCCTCGATCGTGTCGAGGTTTTGGAAGATCGCGTCGGCGGTGCCTTGGTACCACAGGCCCTTGCCTTGATGGTGCGGCGGACGCGTGCTGATGAACTGCTCGAGGCGGCGCGGCAGGAAGTTCCAGCCGAAACGGATGTGCTCTTCGAGCGAGCGCGCCTGGTACTGCGTCAGCAGGAAAATGCGCCGCAGGCCCGAGTGGATGCAGTTCGACAGCGTGAAATCGATGATCCGATAGGTTCCGCCGAAGGGCACGGCCGGCTTCGCGCGCTTGTTCGTCAACGGTCGCAGGCGCTCGCCCTGACCACCGGCGAGGATCAACGTCAGCGTTTGCTTCAGCTCCGATGTCAGCGGCATGCAGCTCGTGCTCCTTAACTACGGCGACGGGCGGCTAGCATGCCGCGCGGGCGTTGCGGTGAGTAGTCCCGACAGTAGACTGTTCGCCCTCGTTCCGCGCCCGACCGGTTCGACGTTCTTTTCGAGCTCATCGCCATGGCCCGCGCAGCTGATCCCACCACGCAACCCACCCGCTCGCTCGCGCCCGGCACACGCATCGGTGCGGTGCTGTCGACCTACCACGGCGAACTGAGCGGAGCGATGCTCGCCGCCGCGCAGTCCGAACTCGCGCGCGCCGGCCTCGCCGCCGACGATCTGTTGGTCGTCAGCGCGCCCGGCGCCTTCGAGCTGCCCTTGATCGCGCGCCAACTCGGCGTGCGCGAGGACATCGCCTGCGTGCTGTGCTTCGGACTGATCTTGAAGGGCGAGACGAGCCACGATCAGCACCTCGCCTCGGCCGTCAGCCACGCGCTGCAACAAGTCGCGCTGCAGCTCGACAAGCCGATTTTGTTCGGCGTTTTGACCTGCGGCGACATCGAGCAGGCGCGCGCGCGTGCGCTCGCAACCGAAGACGGCGGCAAGCACGACAAGGGTCGCGAGGTCGCGCGCGCCGCGATCGACGCGCTGGCGGCGCTGCGCACGGCGCGCGAGGTCGGCATTCGCCGTCAGAACATGGGCTTCGCGGCGCCTGCGGCGGCGCTCGCGAGCGCACCGAGCACTACGAAAAACGGCTCCTCCAAGAGCGCTTCCGCCGGGGGAAAAGCGAAGTGAAGAAACGCTCACGCGGTCGCGAGCTCGCCCTGCAAGTCCTCTACCAAGTCGACTTGCGCGGTGACGCTGCACTCGAGGAGTCCGAGGACTTCCTGAACGAAGAAGAGCAGGACCGCGAGTCGCGCGCCTTCGCCTACAAGCTCGTGCGCGGCACGCGCGAGCACGTCGCCGAGATCGATCGCGTGATCCAAGGCGTCGCGCAGAATTGGGAGATCTCGCGCATGGCCGCGGTCGACCGCAACGTGCTGCGCCTTGCGACCTACGAGATGCTGCACTGCCGCGACATTCCGCCGAAGGTCGCGATCAACGAGGCGATCGAGTTGGGCAAGCGCTATTCGACGCAGAACTCGGGCGCGTTCATCAACGGCATCCTCGACAAGATCAAGTCGCGCTTCGCGGACGTCGCCGCTGCTGCGGCCGCGACGGAGAGCGCGAGCGTCGACGCGCCGCCGCAGCTCGACGACGGCGCGGAAAGCTGAACGATGGGACTCTTCGACCGCCTCAAGGCGCGGCTCGCGAAGACGCGCGAAGCGCTCAGCGACGGCATCACGTCGCTGTTCACCGGCGGCCGACCGGTCGACGCGGCGCTGCTCGCCGAGCTCGAGGAGCTGCTCTACAACGCCGACCTCGGGCCGATCGCGGCCGAGGTGATGCTCGAAATCGATCGCCTGCACAAGCGCGGCGAAATCAAGGGCGAGGACGAAGTGCGCGCGGTGTTGCGCGAGGTGTTGCTCGGTTTCATCGCGCCGCAGGGCCTCGATGTCGGCGAGTACGCGCCGAGCGCCGTGCCGACCGTGATCTTGATCGTCGGCGTCAACGGCTCGGGCAAGACGACCACGATCGCGAAGCTCGCGCATCGCTTTCAGACGCAAGGCAAGAGCGTTTTGCTCGGAGCCTGCGACACCTTTCGCGCTGCGGCTGCCGAGCAACTCGAGATCTGGGCGCAGCGCAACGGCGCGCCGCTGGTGCGCGCGAAAGAAGGCGCGGACCCCGCGTCGGTCGCCTTCGATTCCGTCGAGAGCGCCTGCGTGCTCGGGCTGGACGTCGCCTTGATCGACACCGCCGGGCGCCTGCACACGCAGAAGAACTTGATGCAGGAACTCGCCAAGGTGCAGCGCGTGATCCAGAAGCGCTTGCCCGGCGCGCCGCACGAAGTGTGGCTCGTGCTCGACGGCACCAACGGCCAGAACGCGATCCAGCAAGCGCGCCAATTCATGGCCCACGTGCCGATTTCCGGCCTGGTGATCACGAAACTCGACGGCACGGCGCGCGGCGGCGCGGTGTGTCAGATCGTGCGCGAGCTCAAATTGCCGGTGCGCTACATCGGAACCGGCGAGCAGCTCGAATTGCTCGAAGCCTTCGAACCGCGCGCCTTCGTCGACGCGATCGTGTCCAGCGTCAGCGGCGCGGCGACTCGCTGACCGAGGCGACGCACAGTTCGCGTGAGCGCTTCGGCACGTCGGGACCGACACGCAGGCGGCTCGGCGGCGCGCGACGAACGCACGCGCGTTCGCGCGCGTTTGGCGCACGGGCACCGTATAACGCGCAGTCGCGTCGCCTCCCGCGCATCGCTTCGCGTCCAAGTTCCCTTCGACTCCGCTGAGCTTCGCCATGCACGACACGACCCAGCGTCCGACGTCCCGATTGATGGGCATCGGATTGGACCGCGCGCAGGCCGCGCTGCTGTTGCTCCCCGCGCTCGTGTTGATTTGGCCCGGCGCCAAGGCACCGCTCGCCGACGACCTGTACCCGGCCTTGACCGGGGCCGGTTTCACGACGCTCGCCGCGCTGCCCGCGCTCGCCATGCTGTTGATGCGGCGCGCCTGGGCGCATTCGACGTGGATCGCAGCCTTTGCAGCGTTTGCAGCACTCGGGCTCGTGGCTTCGTCGCTGCACGCGCCGACGGACACGCTCGCCGGCGCGCGCGCGGAACTCGTGCTCGGCAGCGCCTTCGCAATGCTGGTCGCGGGCTCGAGCCTCGGCGTCGACGGACTGCGTTGGCTCGCGCGCGGCACGCTGCTCGTGACCTTCGCCGCGCTCGTGCCGGCCTTGAGCGACGGCGAGCACAGCTTCGCCGGAGCCTTGGGCAACACCGGTTCGACTTCCGAGGTCGCGCTCGTCGGTGCGGCACTCGGCGCTTGGTTCGCCGTGTCCGAACGCGGCGTGTGGAAGTGGATCGGACTCGCTGCGGCGGCGCTCTACGCGTTCTACACGGGCTTGGCGCCGGTGCTCTCCGGCGCAGTCGCACTCGCGGCAGCGTTGCTCGTCGGCGTGATCGTCGAACGCGGCTCGCGCAAGCCGTGGACGCTCGCGCTAGCAACCTGCGTCGTCGCCTTCGGCTTCGCCCGCGTGCTGCCGCGCGAAGCGCAAGTCCGACCGACGGCGCCTGCGGCCGGCGACTACGGCGGCTTCGAAGTGCGGCGCTTCATCTGGTCGAGCAGCGCCGCCCTCGCCGCCGACTCAGGCCTGTGGGGCGTCGGTCCAGGTCAATTCGCGGCCGCTTTTCCGGCGTACCGCGCGCCGCGCGAGATCGCGCTCTCGTCGCACGGCCGACGTGAGCTCGGTGTCGAACGCGAAGTCGAGCACGCGCACAGCGACGTGGTGCAGGCCTTCGTCGACGCCGGACCGCTCGGCGGCTTCGCGTGGCTCGTGTTCCTCGGCGCCGTCGCATGGAAAGCGCTCGGCGCCGTGCGCCGCAGCTCCGCGAGTCACGCGCCCTTCGCCGTCGCCGCGCTCGCGTTGCTCGCCAACGCCGCGTTGCGTGAACCGCTGCTGTACGACGTCGCGTCCTCGAGCGCGGCCTTCGCAGTCTTCGGCGCATTGTTGAGCGGCGACGCGCTCGCGCGCCGGCGCCCCTGGCTTCAGCGCGGCT
>CAYHRR010000240.1:0-6579 GCA_964358875.1 uncultured Planctomycetaceae bacterium
TTCGTGCGCGGTTCGAGGAGTTCGATTTCTATCTGTTCGCGACCGTTGAGCAAGATGCGACGGCGCTCCCCACCTGTCGAAGCAGCTGTTGCATTCTCGAGCAAGCCCGGAAGGCGGCCCCACCACGACAAGGCGAGGCTGTGGTACTCGGTGCTCGCGGTGAGCGCCTTGTCGAAGCCGAACACGAGTTCGAGCGAGAAGGGTTGGCCGACGATCACCTTCGTCGACGACGCGCGCATCTCGAAGAAGCCGAGTTCCTCGCCCTTCATGTCCTTGACGACGTTGAGCGCGAGTTCGGCGCTGCGCACCGCTGTGCCGTCGACCACGACTTCGAAGGGCGGGATCACGTACTGACCGACTTCGCTCGGTCGTACGGGGATCGCCCAAGTACGCGAAACGGAGCTCGTTTGGCGGCCGTTGAAGATCTGCATGCTGATCTGCTCGGAGGGTCCGGGCAGCGGCCCGAGCACCAGACCTTTGACCTGCGGCAACGCGCGGATCTCGGACGCGCGCGCGTCTTCGACGGCGACCATCAAGGCGACGCGATCTCCCAAGCGCACCACGCCGCTCGACAGCCAAACGCGCACCTTTTCGACCGGCGCTTGGGCCGCTGCGGCGGTGGCGAGCCATGCGAGAACAAGGCTCGCCAGCAGACCACGCGTCAACGCTGCGAAGTTTCCGTGAGACACGATCACCAATCCTTCTTCACCGGCGTCTTGCGCCGCTCGCGCAAGGCCTTCTGCACTTGCAACGCTTGCGCGTCGATCGCGCTGAGATGGTCGAGCAAGCGTTGCACTTCTTCGGGAGTCATCAGCATGTCCTCGCGCGCCTTCGCGGCGTCGGGCTTGGCCTGCGAATCTTCCTTGGACGGATCCTCGGGCTTGTCTTCGGGCTTCGGTTGCTCGCCCTTGTCGTCGGGCTGCGCCTGCGGATCCTGCTTCTCCTTCGGATCCTTTTCGGGCGCGTCGCTCTGCTGCGGATCCTGCTTCTGATTCGGATCGGGCTTCTGCTGGTCCTTGTTCGGCGGCTGGTTCTTGTCCTGCTTGGGATCTTTGTCCTGCTGCTGCTGCTCGTCCTCGCGCTGCTTCGCGAGCTCGTCGAGTTCGCGCAAGCGGCGCTGCAGCAGTTCGAGATTGGCGCGCGTGTCGCGCTCGCCGGGTTCGATGCGCCAACGCTGCGCCAGCTCGGTACGTGCGTCGAGGTACGCGCGTCGCGCGACGTCGAGCGCATCGATTTGCGGCGCAGCGCCGTTTTGCTGTGGCGCAAAGCCGGTCTGCGGCGCCGCGGGCAGTCCCAGCTTCTGCGCGATTTCCGGCACCAGTTTGCGCAACTCCTCGGCGTGCAGGAGCAGCAACGTGCCGGCCTCGTAGAGCGCATCGCGTCCCAGTTCGCTCGAACCCGCCAGTCCTTGCGCGCGACGCAGGTGTTCGAGCGCGCTCTTGAGCTCGCCCGCGAAGCCGTAGGCCGTGCCCACGGCGTAGGCGACTTCCGCGCGCATCGACTCGGGCTGCGCAGCGAGCTCGCGGTGCGCGAGGATTTGCTTGCACAGTCGCTGCGCGTCGTCGTGGCGAGCGCTCTCCGACGCCTCGATCAGCGCCGCGCGCGCGTCGCGCAACGAACCCGCGTAGGGCTCGAGCTCGGGCGGCGCGGGCTCCACTGCGGGCACTTGCCGCGCCGACGTCGTCGGGGCCGAAGACGGCGGCTGCTGTGCCTGCAACGCAAACAGCGCCAGCGCGAATGCGATCACGCTGCACCTCCGCTACGCGCGGGCGCGCGGCCGCGTTCGCGCAGACCCGCTTCGACGAGCATGCATGCGAGCGCGACCACCAAGAACCATTGGAAGCGATCGTGCGGCACGTGCGCGACCGTGCCTTCGAGCGTGCGCCCTTCGAGGCGGTTGATGCGTTGGTTGTAGAGGTCCTCGAGCGGCGTCGCGGAGCCCGTCGCGGCGATGAACTCGGCGCCGGTCGAGTGCGCCAAGGCTTGCAGGCTCGCAATGTCGAGCGTCGAGACGACCTCGCGTCCTTCTTCATCGCTCACGAACGTCTCGCGCCCGTTCGCGCCGACCTGCGGGATCTTGCCGCCCGCCACCGTCGCCATGCCGACGACATACACGCGAATGCCGCGTTCCGCGGCCGTTTTCGCCACTTGGAGGCCCTTGCCTTCGAGGTCCTCGCCGTCGGTCACGAGCACGATCGCTTCGTGCGCGCCCGAAGCTCCGTCGAAGAGCTGCAGCGCGTGGGTCAGCGCCGCGCCGAGGTCCGTGCCGCCCTTGGTGTTCTCGTCGGGCGACGCACGATCGAGCAACGCGCGCAAGGTCGTGCGGTCGTGCGTCAACGGCGCGACGTCGCGCGCTTCTCCCGCGAAGGCGACCAGCGCGATGCGATCGCCGCGCATGCGCTCGATCATGCCGCCGACCTCGCGCTTGGCGCGCGTCAGGCGATCGGGTCGCAGGTCGCGCACGAGCATGCTCCTCGACGTATCGATGCACACGACGAGGTCGAGCCCGCGGCGCTGCACCGCCTGCTCCGTGTAACCGCGCACGGGCCCGGCCACGGCGAAGCCGAGAAAGAGCAGCGCGATCGAGGCCAACACGACGCGCGTCGTCGCGCGCCCGGGCGAGAATCCGGGTAGAAAACGCGCCATGTGGCGCGCGGCGACGAGACGTTCGCGCTCGCGGCGGCGCGCGCGCAACGACCACAGACCGAGTACCAGCACCGCGAAGCCCGCCGCGATCCAGCCCAGATGCGCGGGCCGCAACAGTTCGAAGCCGAACAACGCGAACGGACTCATGCGAGCCTCCGCGCCCAAGTGGTGTGCGACAGCCACGCGGCGAAGTAGGCGAAGAGCGCGCCGAGCAGCAGCTTGAAGTACAGGTCGAAGGTCTCCGTGAAGCGCTCTTCATGACGATCCGTTCGTTCGAGCGCCTCGATCTCGGCGTAGGTGCTCTCCAAGCTTTGCTTGTCGCGCGCGCGGAAGAAACGCCCGCCGGTCATGCTCGCGATCTGCTCGAGCTCGGTGGAGTCGAGCTCGCGTTCCGTCGCGTACACGCGCCCGAACACGTCCTCTTGGAACGCATAGCGTCCGGCGAGCACGGTGTAGACGCGCACGCCCTTCTCCTTGGCGAGCTCCGCCGCCTTCAGCGGTTCGATGTCCGGCACGTTGTTCTCGCCGTCGGTCAGCAGCACGACGACCTTCGACTTGGCGTCGCTGCCCCCGAGCACCTGCACGGCCTTCGCCAAGCCGCGACCGATCGCCGTGCCGTCCTCCGCCTCGTTGCGCACGAACTGCACGGTGTCGAGGAAACCTTTGAACGCGTCGAAGTCGAGCGTGAACGGACACAACAGCATCGGGTACTGCGCGAACACGACGAGCGCGCAGCTGTCGCTCGCACCGACGCGATCGTTCATGCGCCGCTCGGCGAAGGCTGCGACGACCTCCTTGGCGACATCGATGCGCGTGCGCTGCGCTTCGAGGTCCGTGTATTTCATCGAGCCGGAGCGATCGACAACGAGCGCGATGTCGATGCCCTCCGAGGTCGAGGTGTGCACCGCGCTGCCCTTGAGCGGACGCGCGAGGCACAGCGCGACGAGGATCAGCGCGCAGGCCTGCAGCGCGAGCGGAATCCAGCCCAAGCGTTGCCGCCACGTGCGCGGCATGGCGCTCTGCGGAAGTGCGGGCACGCGTCCCGCAGCGAGCGCTTTCTCGGAGCGTCCGCGCATCAGCACCAACACTCCGAGCGGCGCGAGCAACAGGAACCACGGATCGGCGAGGAAGAAATCGCCCCACACGTGGAAGCGCGCTTGCGCCGCGCTGTTCGCGACTTGAGCGACGGCCTCTGTCGCGGCGCCTTGCGTGAGTGCGAACGGAATCATGCGCTCAGCTCCACTTGCTCGGGCGTCGCACGCACGATCGTTCGAGACTTCTCGACGGTTTCGCGCACGGCCCAGGCCGTCGGCACGCGACCGCCGTACTTGACCTCGCGGCTCTGCGTGAACAACTCGCCGAGGGGTTCGACGAGCGCAGGGCGCTGCGTCGCGACCGCTGCGAGCCATTCTTCGTCGGTCATTGCGCGGCGCGACACAGCGCCATCGAGCGCGTCGTAGTGCCGGCGCAGCGTCGCCGTCAGCTCGAAATGCAGCGCGCGCACGGCGAGCGGATCGTCGAGGTCGCGCCGCGCGAGCGTGTCGATGCGTTCCAACGTCGTCGGTGGCGCAACCGCTTGCGCGCGGCGGCGCGAACGCCACAGCCACCACGTCGCGAGCACTCCGAGCAAAGCGAACGCCGCGCCTCCCGCAGCCCACGTCCAAACCGAGGCCGCGCGTTCCGGCTCGAGCGGACGAAATCCGATCAGCGGTCGCGGCTCGTCTTCGTCGGCGCCGAGCACGCCCTCGAAGGTGATGCGCGCCGCTTCGACCTTCAGCGGCGCCGTCGCGCCGTCGTGCTCGACCGTGACGTCGACCGCCGGCAGGTCGCGCTCGCCGGGCTCGAACGAAGCGAGTTGCCAAGTCCAACGCGTCGTCGCGAGCGACGCACGAACCTCGCCCGGTGTGCGCACCAATTGCGGAGCGGAGTGCGCGAGCCACGACGTATCACGCTCGAGCGACGCTGCGTCGAGTTCGACCTTCGCGCCCGGCGCGTGTCCGACGACCAGCGTCGCTTCGAAGGGCTCGCCGACTTCGAACGGACCGCCGCTCACTTCCCAATGCGCTTCTTCGGTCTCGCGCGACGCGACCAACGCGAGTTCGGCGTCGTAACCGACTCCCGACTGGAACACAGCGAGCAGGAAGGCGGCGAGCATCACGCGCCGGCCTTGCGGCGCCGCCGCATCGCGAAGTACTTGATCAGCGGCTCGGACAAACTCGCGGACAAGTTCTGGCCCGTGCCGATCTCGACCAAGTCGACGGCCGCGCGCAACAAGTGCTCACGCAGTCGTCGATCGCGCTCCTCGGCCGCAACGCGCCAGGCCTCGCGCACGCTCTTCGAGCGCGTGTCGAAGTCCTGGCGCCCGCCGCCTTCGACGTCTTGGAACCACAGCCAACCCGCAGCGGGCAGTTCGCGTTCGAAGGGATCGACGACGCGGATCGCAGCGACGTCGTGACGCCGCGCGAGGCGCGCGAGGATGTCGGCGTGCTCCTTGTCGAACCCCACGAAGTCGCTGATCAAAAACAGCAGCGAACGCCGGCGCAGCGTGCGCTCCTGCAGGTCGAGCACCGCGCGAAAGTTGGTTCCGCCGTGCGTCGGCGCCGCTGCGATCACTTCGCGCACGACGCGCGCGACCGCTCCCGCACCCTTCTTGGCCGGCAAGTGCAGACCCGGTTCGTCGCCGAACAAACACAAGCCGACGCGATCTTGGCTGCGCTGCGCTACGAACGACAACAGCGCACAAAACGCGGCGGCGATCTCGCGCTTCGTCCAAGCCTTCGAACCGAAGTCCATCGACAAGCTCGTGTCGACCAGGAACACCAAGGTCAGCTCGCGCTCTTCGACGTAGGTCTTGACGAAAGGCTGGCCCGCTTTGGCCGTGCGATTCCAATCGATCGTGCGCACGTCGTCGCCGGGTTGGTACTGGCGCACTTCTTCGAACTCGATGCCCGAGCCGCGAAACGTCGAGCGGTAGGCGCCCGACAGCACGTCGTTGACGAGGCGGTGCGTGCGCAGCTGGATCTGGCTCACGCGAGCCATCAGCTCCGGCAAGAGCAGCTCGGATGCGTTCGCGCGCTCGTTCGACATGGCGCGCGTCGCTACGGAACCGGAACCGTTTCGAGCACGCGCGCGACGAGCTTGTCGCTCGACAAGCCTTCCGCGTCCGCCTCGTAGGTCGGGATCACGCGGTGGCGCAGCACCTCGGGCGCGACGCGCTTGATGTCGCCGGGCACGACGTAGGGTCGGCCTTCGAGGAACGCGTTGGCGCGCGCGCACAGCGCGAGCCAAATCGTCGCGCGCGGGCTGGCGCCGTAGTGGATGCGACCGACCAACTCCTTCAAGCCTGCCGTCGACGGTTCGCGCGTCGCGTGCACGATCGAAACGATGTACTCGCGCAGGCGCGGATCGAGCGCGACTTGATCGACGAGCGCGCGCGCGGCGAGGATCTGCTCGAGCGTCGCGACCGCGCGCACCTTCGGCGTGTGCTCGGTCTTCGCCATGCGATCGAGCACGCGCAGCTCCTGCTCGCGCGTCGGATAGCGCACGATCAACTTCATCGCGAAACGATCGAGCTGCGCTTCGGGCAACGGATACGTGCCCTCTTGTTCGAGCGGATTTTGCGTGGCGAGCACGAGGAACGGCTCGGGCAACACGTGCGTCGTGCCGCCGATCGAAACTTGGTGCTCTTGCATCGACTCGAGCAATGCCGATTGCACCTTGGCCGGCGCGCGGTTGATTTCGTCGGCGAGCACGAAATTCGCGAACAGCGGCCCCCGGCGCACAGCGAAAGTCGACTCGCGCGCGTTGTAGATCTCGGTGCCGATCAGATCGCTCGGCAACAGGTCGGGCGTGAACTGGATGCGGTTGAAGCTGCCGTGCACCGCGCCGGCGAGGCTCGAAACTGCGAGCGACTTGGCCAGGCCGGGCACGCCT
>CAYHRR010000241.1:0-6574 GCA_964358875.1 uncultured Planctomycetaceae bacterium
CGGTGTTCATGGCCTGGAGCATGTCCAGCGCCTCCGGGCCGCGGCACTCGCCGATGACGACGCGGTGCGGCCGCATGCGCAGCGCGATTTCGTCGGCCCATGCTTGACCGAGTCGCGTGCCGAGCCCGCCGCCGATGACGACGGCTTCGACGTCGAGCAGGTTCACGCTCGAGGCGAGCGCGGTGGCGAGCGCGTCGACGGCGCGGTCGACGAGTTGCGTGGCGAGCGGATCGCGCTTCGCCAACGCCTTGGCCCACACGCCGCTCGTCAAACGATCGACGCCCTTCTTCTCCATCCAAGCGAAGAGCCTTGTGTGCTCGCCGCGCGCGACGAGTTTGCGCGCGCGCACTTCCATCGCGCGGCGACCGGCGTAGGCCTCGAGACAACCGCGACGTCCGCACGGACAGCGCGCGCCGTTGCGCACCACGACCGTGTGACCGATTTCGCCGGCCGCGCCGCGACCGAGCCAGCGCTTGCCGTCGAGCACGACTCCGCCGCCGACGCCCGTGCCCCACCACACGCCGACGAAGGACGCGAAGCCCGCGCCCGCGCCCAAGCGTGCTTCGGCGTCGAGCGCCACGCCGACGTCGTTGCCCAACTGCACGTGCAAGCCGATTTCGCGCTCGAGCATCGAGGCGAGCGCGACGGTGCCGTCGAAGCCCGGCAGGTTTCCCGCGCCGAGCACCGTGCCTTGTTGCGCGTCGACGGCGCCGGGCGTTCCGACGCCGACGCCCGCGAGTGCGTCGACGCCGACCTGCGCTTCGACGCATGCTTCGCGCAGTGTTTCCGCGAGTGCTCGCGCGACATCGCGAGCACCACCGCTGGTCGGTGTCGCGCGCCGCGCTCGACCGAGGACTTGCTGCGCGCCGTCGACGACGAGCGCCTGGATCTTCGTGCCGCCGAGATCGATGCCGCCGCGCAGTGCGCGGGTTTCCGAATTCGTATCCATGTCGTGGACTCCGTCGTCAGCCTTCATGAAGCACGAATCTATCGGCGCGATGCCGCTTCGAACCTCAGCGCCGCATCAAGGTTCGACTTTCCGCGCGAGCGTGCCGGCGCTGCACGGCTGGATTTGGAGCGCCATTCCTCGATCCGAACGGTTGGCGACGGCGGAGTCCAGGAGCGCGCTCCTGCCGTGGCCGTCGTAGTCGAAGCGAGTTCCTGGTTGCGCAGATCGAGCGACCACGACCCAGCGCCACAGCGTTGCCGAGTTTCGACGCACAGCGCGGACCGGCGCGCGTCACGCGACGAAGCGACGGCTGCGTGTCGTCGTCGAGTTGACGCCGCGCGCCGGCGCAGCACGTTGCGTCGATTTCTGCGCGTGAACTCGCCACGAAGGTCTGGCCGACGTCGAGCGCGGTGCGCACGATGCGCGACCCGCTGCGCGCCGCATGCGCGCCGCGAACACGATCATGGAGTGGATTGCTGCGCTGCTGCTCGCCTGCGGACTCGCCGTCGATTCGGCGTTGGTCGCGCTCGCCCAAGGTCTGTGCGCGAAACAACCGCGGCCTCGACGCGCGGTGGAGATCGGCCTGTGTTTCGGCCTATTCCAAGCGGGCTTGCTCGTCGCAGGCTCGTTCGCCGCAGCGCCTGTCGCGCAGCGCATCGGTGCCTTCGACCACTGGATCGCATTCGCAGTCTTGTTCGTGATCGGCGTGCGCACGATTCGCGAGGCCTACGTCGACGACGGCGAGCCGCGGACCGAAATGAACACGCCACGCATGCTCGCGGCCGGCGTCGCGACGAGCCTCGACGCCCTGGCGGCCGGATTCGGCCTGTCGCTCGCTGGGACACCGATCGTCGCTCCGGCGGTGGCCGCCTTCGCCGTCACGGTCGCGGCGTCGAGCCTCGCGTATTTGCTGGCGCGGCGTGTCGCGCGCGGCTTCGAGACGCCCGCCCATTGGGCCGCGGGCTTGGTGCTGATCGCGATCGGCGTGCGCATCCTGTGGGAGCACCTCGAATGAGCGCGCAGATCGAGTTTGCTGCGGTCGGAAGGAAATGCCGCGTGCCGCGCGCGATGGCGCGCGAACTCGCAGCGCGCGTGCGAGGATTTCCGCGGCTACACGTGCAGCACGGCCGCGGCGCGTGTCGAAAGGGCGACGATCCAACCATGATGCGCACCTCGTTCTGTTCATCCGACGTCGCACGGCGGCGCCGGAGCGGTGTTTCGCTGCTCGTGGTGTTGGTCTCGCTGTGCTTGGTCGCGATCGTCGCGGTGCTCGCGATCCCGCGCTACTTCGGGCGGCACGAGGTCACGCTCGACAACGCCTGTCGGCTGCTGACGCGCGACCTGCGCTCGCTGCAAAACCGCGCTGCGCTCGAGAAGATCCCGGCGCGTTTGGTGTTCGACGCCGACGGTTGGCAGGCGCTCGATCCCTCGGATCAACCGATCGAAGGCCTCGGTGAAGGTCACGCGATCGTGCGCCGCTTTTCGAGCGACGGCGTGTTCGAGGGCGTGACTCTGCGCACGATCGAGGTCGGCGCGGACTCGGCCTTGAAAGTCGACGCGCGCGGATTGGTGGGAGCGGCCGGCCGGCTGGTGTTCGAATTCCGCGGCGAAACGCGCGAAGTCGCGATCGCACGCGGCAGCGGCCAAGTGCTCGTCCATGGCGCGGAGCTGAGCGAGCCCTAGCGAAAGAACCGGAGCCGCCTCCGAAGAGGCGGCTCCGCGCGGGTCTCGACCGGTGGCAGAACCGGCCAGACGGCCGAAGAGGGCGGCAGTTCCCTCTCGGCGGCCTCGACAGTTCCTGGCAGGGAGGCCATCGAGGCGCTCCGGTTTGACCCGGAGCTCGTGAGCGGCGAGGCAGGGCGCCACTCACGAGCAAGAAGCTAACCCCAAGCGTTTCGGGCGTCTAGCCGACCAGGTGAGAAGCTCGCGCCGGTCGGCGATCAATAACGCGCCAAGCTCGGATCGACTTGCTCGGCCCAGGCGAGGATGCCGCCGGTCAACGAGTGCACGTCGGTGAAGCCGTGTCCGATGAAGTAGGCCGCGACGTCGAGCGAACGCATGCCGCTGCGGCACATGAACACGAGCTTGCGGTCCTTGGGCAGGCCCATGTACTTGCCCTGGTCCTGGTAATCGAGCGGCTCGGCCTGCGCGACCTTGGCGATGGCCAGTTCCTCGGGCGTACGCACGTCGATGAACGAGAAGTCGACGCCTTGATCGAGCAGCGCCTTCACCTCGCGCGGGCCGATCTGGACCTTGTTGTCGACCTCCTCCGAGAGCGCGATCGTGCGCAGCACCTCGTTGACGTCGAGGATGTTGTGGTCCTTGCACACCTGGGCCAGGGTGTCGGTCGGTTGGAAGCCGCAGGAGGAGCAGCCGCCGATGTGGTAGCGCTGGAACAGGGCGCGTTGGGCCGAGGGAGCGATCGCGAGGATCTGCTCCATGGTCATCGAGGGTTGGATCGGGGTGCTTGAGCGGGTCACGGTTGCCTCTGGCAGTAATAAGGAGGCCGGGAATCTAACGTCGACTGCGGAATTTGCGACCCCTGGTGTCGACCGGGTGGACGGCGGCCGTCTCCCCTCGCCGTGCGCGCGAGTCGCCTTGTGCGAGATCGTCGGTTGAATACATGCGTTTGCGCGCATATAGACTCCGGCCATGAAACGCAGCTCGACCATCGCCAAGCGCGGCGCGGACCCGGAGCAACTGCTCCTCGCCTTCGCGGAGCCGACGCGACTGCGCGTGTTGACCTTGCTGCAGGACGGCGAAACCTGCGTGTGCGACCTCGTCGCGGCGCTCGCCCTCGCGCAACCAACCGTGTCGCGCCACCTCGCGGTGTTGCGCCGCGTCGGGCTGGTCACGTGCCGCAAGGAAGGTCTGTGGTGCCACTACTCGCTCGCGCCGGCGAGCGGCGCCTTGCACGCACAGCTTCTCGAATGCCTCGCGTGTTGTCGCGAGGAAGTACGTGGACTCGCCGGGACCGCGCAGCGTTGCTGCGAGCTGCGCGCGGGCCGGAGCTGTTGTTGAAAACGAACGAAGGAGACCTGCGATGACGACGAAGCACGATGTGGACGACGCGGTGCGCACGGCGGTGCGCGAAGGCTATGCGCAAATCGCGGCGGCGAGCGACGGCGACGCGTCGTGTTGCGCGCCGAGCGGCGGATGTTGCGCGCGCACGGACGCCGGCGAACTCGCGGACAAACTGGGCTACTCGGCCGCCGAAATCGCCGCGCTGCCCGAAGGCGCGAATCTCGGCTTGTCGTGCGGCAATCCGGCGGCGATCGCCGCGCTCGAACCCGGCGAGGTCGTGCTCGACCTCGGCGCGGGCGCGGGCTTCGATTGCTTCTTGATCGGTCCGAAGGTCGGCGCGCAGGGGCGCGCGATCGGCGTCGACATGACGCCGGCGATGTTGAGCAAAGCGCGCCGCAACGCAGCGAGCTATCGCGCGCGCACCGGCCTCGACAACGTCGAGTTTCGGCTCGGCGAGATCGAGCACTTGCCGCTGGCCGATGCGTCGGTCGACGTCGTGATCTCCAACTGCGTGCTCAACCTGTCGCCGGACAAGCCGCAAGTGTGGCGGGAGATCGCGCGCGTGCTGAAGCCGGGCGGGCGCGTCGCGATCAGCGACCTCGCGCTCTTGCGGCCGCTGCCCGACGAAGTGCGCGCGATGGTCGAAGCGTTGATCGGCTGCGTCGCGGGCGCAGAGCTCGTGAACGCCACCGAACGTTCGATGCGCGCGGCGGGCCTGTCCAACATCGAACTCGCGCCGAAGCCCGGCTACGTCGCGGCCATGGAGCATTTCAGCGATCCGCTCTACGCGAAGATCGCCGCAGCGCTGCCGGCCGGCACGACCGTCGCCGATTACGTCACCAGTCTCGACATCCGCGCGTTGAAGAGCACCGCGCGCGCGAAGTGCTGCTGAACGCCGCGCGAGTTCGAAGGCGCTCGGCGCGCATTCAACTCACGCGGAACATCATGTCGGTGCCTTGCGGCGCAAGGCTCGTCGACGCGCGAGGTACTTGTTCACCGCGCGGCCGCAACAACGCTCTACCAGCGTTCAGCTCACGCGAAACATCACGTCGATGCCGTGCACCGAAAGCTGGTCGAGATAGATGCGCGGCGGCACCGCGAGTTCGAGCGGCCGCGCACCAGGTGCGACGAGTTTGTGCGCCTGTAAGTGCGCGACGAGCGCCGCCGGAAACGCCGTCGCACGTTCCATCGCACTGAAACCTGTGCGCCGATCGAAGCGTTCGAACACGTCGTACTGAAGCGTGCGCGCGCGGCCGCGATGGCGACCGGACACCGTGGTGCGCAACACCGCGACGTCGCGCACCTTCGGGAAGTCGAGCTTCTCCTCGAACAAACGCCGCGTGAGTTCGAGAGGTTCGAAGCGCGCGCCGTCGCGTGCGACGAAGTGCTCGTCCATGTAGCCGAGCTCGAACAGCGCGCGGATCTTCGCCCAATGTCCGGGGTAGCGCAGCGTCTTGTAGTCGTACGTCTGCAAGCGCCCCTTCCACGTTTGCGGACACGTGCTCGTGCCGCCCGAAGTAACTGCTGCCTCGAGCACGCCGAGTTCGTCGAACTCGAGCGTCTCGAGCTCGCTCAAGGTCGGCACGCGCACGCGCTTGCCGCCGCGCAAGAATTCGCCGTGACCGCGATACTCGTTCCACAGGCCGTAGAAGTTGAACACGAGCTTGTAGTCGAGCGGCCCGACGCGCTTTTCCGGCAAACCGCCGCAGCGCACGTGAACGTGTTGCGGATCGTCGAGTTCACCGACGCCGTGCGCGGCGAGATGGTTGCCCAAGCCCGGCGCCAAGCCGCAATCGGGCACGACGCTGACGCCGGCCTTCTTCGCTTGCGCGTGCAGCGCGAGTTCGGCGCGCACGACCGCCGTGTTGCCGCCGAGATCGAGGAACGACGCGCCGCTCTCGATCGACCAGCGCGCGAGCTGCGCGTTGAAGCGGTACGGAACGGCCGAGAGCACGACGTCGGCTCCCGCGAGCGCCGCGCGCACTTCCTCACGCTTCGAAACATCGCAGCGCCGAGCTTCGAATTTGCAGCGCGTGGTCTTCGCCAGTTGCTTCAAACGCCGCGACGCGTCGCGCGCTGCGCCCTCATCGCTGTCGGCGAGAACGATGCTCGCCGCTTCGCCGTTGCGCGCGAGGTCGTACGCGAGCGCGACGCCTTGACGACCTGATCCGAGAACGACGTAGCGATAGCTCATGCAGTGACTCCGAAGCGGGCGCGCAGTCTAACGGTCACCATCGCGCGCGCTGGCGGCCCCGCGCGGCGTCGACTAGGCTCCTCGCCCTTTCAAGCGTCGACGGAGGGTTCGAATGGGCGAGTCCTCGGCAGCGACGCAACGTGAGATCGACATGGCTGAGCAGCAAATCACGCCGCGCGCGAAGGATTACGCGCAGTGGTACCAAGACGTCATCGCGGCCGCGCAACTCGCCGAGGCGGCGGGCGTCGTGCGCGGATGCATGGTCGTGCGTCCGCACGGCTGGGCGATCTGGGAAAAAATCCAGGCCGAGCTCGACGGGCGCTTCAAGGCGACGGGCCATCAAAACGCGGCTTTTCCGCTGCTGATTCCGCTGTCGTTCCTCCAGAAGGAGGCCGCGCACGCGACCG
>CAYHRR010000242.1:0-4034 GCA_964358875.1 uncultured Planctomycetaceae bacterium
ATCGTCACGGCGCCGCGCGGCTCGCCGTAGCTCGCCAGTTCGAGCACATGCAACAAGAACAGTCCCGACGAGGTGTGCGACAGCCCCGCGCCCTCGTCGCCGGCGTCGTTGGATTGACGCAGTTCGAGGTACGTGGTCAGCGCTTCGGGAATCGCCATCGTGCGCTCCGCGCCTTCAGCGCCCGATGTACTGGCCGCCGTTTTCCTCGGCGATGCGGCGCAAGAGCACGGCGTCGTGCGCGTCGGACAGACCGATCGTGTGGATGGTGATGCCGGCGGTCGCATTGCGCTCGCGCACGAAGGCGATGATCTGCTCCGCATCGGTCGTCAAACCGACCGTCGCGCGTCCGTCGGTCAGCAGGTAGATCGTGTCGATCGGCGGCTTGGTCCATTGCCCGCCGCCTTTTGCGCCCGCGAGGTCGAGCCCGCGCTCCAGCGCGCCGTAGATGTTCGTCCCGCCGACGGCATCGAGCTTTTCGATGTACGTCACGACCTGCGCGCGCGCGTCGGCGGACATCGTCACGAGGTCGTCCGACCAGGTCCACACGTCGCTCGCGAACATGACGACGGTGAACACGCCGCCGTCGCGCAAGCCGCGAACCGCGCGGACCAAGTCGAGCTTGGCCGCTTCCAAGCGCGAACTCTCGCCCGCCTTCGGGAAGTCGTAGGGCTTCGAGGGATCGTCGTCGGGGTTCTTCTTCGGCGACATCGCGAACTTCATCGAACCCGACAGGTCGAGGATGAACAGCACGCGCTGACTGTCGGTCGAGATGCCGAAGAAGGTCACGCCGCTCGCTTCCTTGGCGTCCTCGAGCGTGGTTCGCGGCGGTTCGACCGGCGGCACTTCGAAGGTCGCCTCGTTCTCGTGCCACCAACGCTCCCAGATGGCGACGTTGCCGTGGAACTTCTGGCCGGACAGCGAACGCAGCGCACGCACGAGGTCGGTCTTCAAGCGACCGTCTTCGCCGCCCAGGCGCGCGATCAACACCGGGATCGCCTCGCGCGAACGCAAGGTCGCAAGGCCCTGGGCCGCGCGCGCACGCACGAACCAGCTCTCGTGTGCGACGTACTTGGAGATCAAGTCGGGAATGATGGCGCGGTCGCCGAGCGCGGCGAGGCCGTCGATCAACGTGCCGATGCCGAACGGTTCGGTTTCGGCGGCGAGCAGCGCGCGAACTTGCGCACGCGCATCGGCGCTCGTCGCGCGCGACAACATGCGCAGCGTGTCGACGCGACCGCGGTCCTTCTTCTTCAGCGCACCGAGCAACTTGCCGATCGAGCGCTCGAGGTCTTTGCCGGTTTCGCGCGACAGCGCGATGCCGCCCGCGCGTGCCGCGGCGTCGGCGAGCATTTCGAGTCGGAAGATCTCCGTTTGCGCGTCGGCGGCTTCCTTCTTCGTGCTTTCGTACTGCTGGCCCGTCGCGACACTGACGTGACCTGCATTGGCGGCGGCCTCGTCTTGCATGCGCTTCTCCATCTTGCGCACGTCGACCATGGCCTTGTCGAGCCGCGCCTGGAGCTTGCCGATCGCGCCGCTCGCCTCGTCGATGATCTCGTGCAACTGGATCGCCGTGCCGGCGCCGCCGACGCGACCGAGCAGTTCGATCGAGGCCATGCGCATGCCGATCTCGGCCGCTTCCTTGGCGTCCTTCCAGACTTCTTGCTCGGGCTTGCGGCGCTTCGACGGTCCGAGCGCCTCGTACAGCTTGGCCATGCCGTCGGCGAGCACGTCGCGCCAGGGCTCGAGCAGTTTGAGCGCCGCCTGGGCCTTGTCGAGGTCCTTTTGCAGCGCCGCGACCTTCTCCTCCTCGCGCTTCAGCAGGTCCTTCACGGACGCGTCCTGCGCCGCCTGGAGCTTGAGGTTCTCGAGCACCACTTGGCGCCGTTCGAGTTGGTAGCGCAGCTTGAACTCGCTCTCCTTCTCGATACGCACGCTGTCGGCCGTCTTGGCGTATTCGTCGGCCAACACGCCGACGGCATCGGGATCCCCGAGCGCGATCAGCGCTTCGAGCGCGCTACGGCGCTCGTCGAGCGAGTTGCTGACCACCGCTTGGAGGAACTTGACCCGCGCCGCGGCGAATTTGTCCTCGGCGACGAGCGTGGGCTCCGCAGTGGCCGTGGGAGCCGAGGGCGACGACCAAAACAGCGTTAGCAGCAGCAAAAACATGGCGGATCTCCGATCGCGAAGCGGCACAGCCTAACCAAGTGCTCGCGCTCGACGACGCGCGCTGTGCTGTGCAAATCCACGCGCCACGCGTATCCTCCCGCGCGACGTGAGAGACCAGGACGGCCGCTCGTGCGGCAACGCACGGGAGGAAACTCCGGGCTCCACGGGTCAGGGTGGTTGCTAACGGCAACCGGTCGCGAGACCAGGGAAAGTGCCACAGAAAACAAACCGCCGCGCGCGCTTCACCGCGTGCTCGGTAAGGGTGAAACGGTGCGGTAAGAGCGCACCGCGGCTCTGGTGACAGGGCCGGCAGGGCAAACCCCACTCGGAGAAAGACCAAATAGGGAAGACTCATGGCGATGACCCGCGTCTCGTCTTCCGGGTAGGTCGTTCGAGGCCGAACGCGAGTTCGGTCCCAGAGAAATGGTCGTCGGCTCCGCAAGGGGCGCACAGAACCCGGGTTATTGGTCTCTCACGTCCTTCCTTTGGAGAGTTGCCGCCGGCCGCTCCGATCGAGGCTCTCGCGCCGGTCGAACCGACGCGTTCGACGGCTCCGCCGCAACCCGATCGCGCCACCGTCGCCGGATGGGTCAGCCCAAGTTCCAGCCACAAGATGTAGTGGTGAGTGCGGGTCTCCCCATCAGCATCTTGACAGGTAGCGAGGTCCGGCGAGAATCGGCCCGCCTTCAGACGGCTGTGGATCGAGCGACTGACCCCGCTCCGCCATGGCCGGGAGGCAGCGAGCTTTCACTTCATAAGGAAGGGGTCGCGACCGCGCCTGGCTGCAACGCCGGCCCGGGGCGCGCTTCCCCCATCGTCAGCCATGGAATTCGTCTTCGTCGTGCCACGCCGGGAGCTGTTCCCGGACCACTATCCCCACGGCTTCGTGCCGTTCGGGGAAGGCTTCGCGGCAGAACGCCTGCGCACGGTCGTCGAACGGCATGGCTTCTTCGTCGAGCGCGTGCGCGCCGAGGTGACGCCCGAGTGGAAGCAAGTGATCCCCTACAACGTGGTCGTCGTCGACGGTGAAGTGCTGCTGCTCACGCGCACGCCGAAGGGCGGCGAGGCGCGGCTGCACAACAAGCTCACGATCGGCGTCGGCGGACATCTCAATCCCGAGGACCTCGATCCGACTCACGCGAAGCGCGACCCCTTGCCGCGCGGAACGCGCCGCGAGCTCGAAGAGGAGCTCGCCATCGAGGGTTCGTTCGAGATCGAGCCCGTCGGCTTGATCAACGACGACTCCAACGCGGTCGGCGCCGTGCACGTAGGGCTGGTGCAGATCGTGCGCGTACGCGGCCGTGTCGAGATTCGCGAGAAGGACGTGCTCGAGGGTCGCTTCGTGCGCCCGAGCGAACTCACCGAACGCTTGGCCCAAGGCGCCAATTTCGAAACCTGGTCGGCCAAGCTCGTCGCGGCACTGCCCGCGCTGCTGCGCGCGAACAACGTCAATTCACCGCCGGCGCCGCTCACCGCGCCGCACACAACACCGACCGCCCTCGAGCGGCCGAGATCCGGTGCGCCGGCGTGAAATGCGCCGCGCGCCATACCAAGAACAACCTGCCCCAGGACAGCGCATGAAAACCAAGACATCTTCCGACTCTCAACGTTTGTACGACCTGCTGCTCGGCGCCCGCACGGCCGACAAGGTGACGCTCTACTTCCGCGACGGCCGCATCCTGCATGGCGCGCTGATCTTCAATCCCTTCAAGGGCACCGGCCGCCTGATCAACATCGATCACGAAGTGTCGATCGACTTCGCCGTCGACCAGCTGCGCGAAGTGAAGTTCTAGCTCCATCCGTTGCAGCGACGCGGGCCCCGCCCCCCGGGGGCCCGCGCCCGGCGGCCCGGGGTCAACACCGCCCCG
>CAYHRR010000242.1:4044-6543 GCA_964358875.1 uncultured Planctomycetaceae bacterium
TGTGACAACGCGGCCCGCCGGACGGTGCACCGTCCGGCGGGCCGCGTTGTCACACAGGACCGGCGCGAATCCGGAGCTTCCCGCACGCGAGCGACAGCGCCATCCGCGCGCAATCTGCCGGTCCCCGGACGCGCACGGACCTTGGAGCGCGCGGAGTCTCTACGCGCCGCTTTCCGGCGGCATTTCGGGTTCGCGGTCGACGTGCAGCGCGTCCGCGACGCGGTTGATGTAGTTGAAGTACGCGACGACTTGCGTGGCGTCGTGGATCGCGCGGTCGTCGAAGCCCGCGTCGCGCAACAGCACGACATCGGCCTCGCGCATCGCAGCGGGCAGCAGAGTGAGCTTCTCGGCGAACTCGCACAGCGCGACGTCAGGCGCCGAAAGCTCCGCGGTGCGCCAGTCCTCGGCGAGCGCGGCGAGCCAGCGTTCGCGCGCGACTTCGGGCATGGCGGCGACCTCGGCACGGAGGTCCCAGGTGTGCGCGTGCGTTCAATAGAAGCAACGGTTCGCGCGACTGACGACCACCGCGAGCATCTCGCGCTGCCGCCGCGACAGCGGCGACGCACCGAACATCAGGCGCCGGTAGAGCTCGGTGGACGCGTCGAGCACTTCGGGATTTTGACTTTGCAGGCGCAGGATCCCGAACACGCGGCCCGCGCGCGCGATGGCGTCGTCGTACAGCGCGCGCAGCTTGCCCTTCGCATCCTCGAGCGAGTACGTGCGAATCCAAGCCATGGCGAGAGACTACCCGCGGTCGCGCGTTCGCGCTCCCGACGCCTGCGAGAACAGCTCGCAGCCGACGCGCTCAGCCGCGCATGACGTTCGCGACCCAGGCCTGCAGGGTGTGCGTGTGCAACTGCTTGAGCGCGAACATGCGTTGAAGCGCGGCGTCAAACCGACGCTCACCGCGCGCGGCGAGGTACTCGTGGAAATGCGCGTACCAGCGCGCACGCTTTTGCTCCGCGTCGAAGCAGATGCGCAAGGCGAAGCGTGGACCGGCGAAAGGAATCGTCCAGGCCAGCGCTTCGGCGAGCAACGTGCGTCGCAGGCTGCGCCGAATCGGCTTGCCTCCGAGCGCGGTCATCGTCGTGCGCAACTCATCGATCTGCTTGCGCTCGTCGTCCGCGAAGCCGGCGAGCAAATTGCGCAACTCCTCGTCGCGCACGAGTGCCGCGGCGCGGCGATAGATCGTGCGCGCGCCGAGCTCCGCCAGCAGCGCGCGGTGCATCTCGAGCAGCAGTTCCGCGTCGTCGCCCACCGTTCAAATTCCGCTGCGACTCAACGCGGCCTCGATCGCGCGCTTTTGGCGCGAATCGACGCTGCGCACGTAGAACTCGCGCAACGCCTCGAGCGCTTGTGCGTCACCGATGGTCGAAAGCGCTTCGATCAACGCACCTTGCAATTGGTAATCGCGCGTCACCGCCAGCAGCGCCACGAAGTCGCGCCGCACGGCGCCCGCAGGTTTGCGCGCACCGAGCAGTCGCACGGCGACGCTGCGAACCGTCGCGTCGGCACGCTCGTCGACCGCGCAGCCGTGCATCAACTCGTCGGCGGCGCTTCCCGGAACCCGCGACAGCGCGTTAAGCAACCCGCTGAGCAAGGCTGTGTGCGACGACTCTGCCTGCAGTTGCTCGACGATCCAAGGCAACGCGCTTTCGTCCTGTGCTGCTACGAGTAGCGCAGCCGCGCCCGCCATCGTGGCCCAACTGAAGCGCGCTGCGTACTGCTCGCGCGCGAAGTCGGCGAACTCCTTGTTCTCCTTCCAATCGGCGAGCGTCGTCAGCGCCGCGACGCGCACGCCGGCCTCGCTGTCCGAACTCGCCGCACGCATCAGTCCCTGCGCAATCGGATTGCTCGCGGGCGTGTAGACGCGTGCAAGAGCGCGTGCCGCGGCGACGCGCACCGCTGGTTGCGGGTCTTCGAGGCGCGCGAGCACCACGTTCGCAATCTCCCAACGCTCCGCCTCGGTCCCGCCCTGAGTCCCACCCTCGGCCAGCGCGCGCCCGAGCGCCGCAAGTGCGTCGCGCCGACCGTTGGGATCGTCGTCCTCGCTCGCGAGCGCCAACCACTCGCCAAGCGCACGCGTCGTCACCGCGCGTTTGGGCACGTGACCGTACTTGTCGAACACGACCCAGGTCGGCCGACTCGCCGCTGCGAGCTCGAACACCTCGCGGCGCTCGTCGACCATCACGCGTGTCGTGCGCCGACCGCTCGCGTCGCGCACCTCGATGTCGACCGCCACGCTGAACACGCTCGGCGTGCCGTTCAGCGGTTTCTGCACTTGCTCGACCTCGACTCGCGCAACGCGATTCGCTTCGTCCCAGGACCAACGCACTTCGAATTCGGGATAGCCGGCGTCGCGCGTGAACCACTGCGCGAAGAACGGCGCGAGGTCGAGCCCGCTCTCGCGTTCGAGCGCGGCGCGAAAATCATCGGTCACGACCGAACGACCGGCGTTGTCGGCGACATAGCGACGCACACCGCGAAAAAAGGCCGCGT
>CAYHRR010000243.1:0-6538 GCA_964358875.1 uncultured Planctomycetaceae bacterium
CCACCGAGCGAGTCCGCTTCGAACTCCGCGCGCGTCTTGATGTCGATATCCCAACCGCACAAGCGGCTGGCGAGGCGCACGTTCTGGCCCTTCTTGCCGATCGCCAGCGACTGCTGGTCTTCGTCGACGATGACCACCACCGTGCGCGAGTCGACGTCGGGGAAGATGTTGTCGAGGTGGATCGTGGCCGGCTTGAGGCCGTTCATCACCAGGGTCTCGAGTGAATCGCTCCAACGGATGATGTCGATGCGCTCGCCGCGCAGCTCGTCGATGACCGCCTTGATGCGCGAGCCGCGCACGCCGACGCAGGCACCGATGCAATCGATCTTGGGATCGGACGAGATCACGGCCATCTTCGTGCGGTAGCCCGGCTCGCGGACCACGCGCTTGATTTCGATGATTGCGTCGGCGATTTCGGGCACTTCCAGCTCGAACAAGCGCCGCACCAAGTCGGCGTGAGTGCGGCTGACTTCGATACGGACACGCGGTCCGTCCTTGCGCACCTCGACCACGATCGCGCGGATCCGGTCGCCGGGTTGGAAGGTCTCGCCCTTGACCCGTTCGGTCTTGGGCAGGTAGGCCTCGACGCGGCCGAGGTTGATCACCAGGTCGTCGCCGTCGAAGCGTTGCACCGTTCCGTTGACGAGCGCCCCGACGCGTTCTTCGAATTCCTCGAAGAGCTTGTCGCGTTACGCCTAGCGGAACTTCAGCATCATCACTTGCTTCACCGCCTGGGCGGCGATGCGGCCGAGCTCGGCCAGGTCGAATTCGTAGACCTCCTCGTCGTCCTCCATCGACACCTCGCCGGTGGCGCGATCGATCTTGACGACCAGGTCCTCGCCGGCGCCGAGCCGCTTGCGGACACCCAGCGCGAGCGCATCTTCCAGAGCGAGGAAGACGTGCTCCTTGGGGATGTCCTTGTCGCGACTGATGTGATCGATCAGGCGCAGGATTTCGTCGTTGTTCATGGCGATGGCGATAGGGGTAGCGCCCGCGGTGCGCACGACCGGGCGCGCTGGGTGCTGCTTCGGTGAAAGCCAAGAAGCGGGACTTGCCCGCTTCCTGAGGAGCGCCCAACGACCCCGGCCGAGTGACCCCGGTCGGAAGCACGAGGGCGAACAGTTTGTTCTCAACACCCTCCCGGAGTCAACCGCCGCGTTGGCGCGCGTAGCTTGTCGCGACGATTCCAGCTAGCGTTCGAGCCCGCGCCGCGACCCATGCTTTCCGATTCCAACCTGATCTTGGGCCCAAGTGCGGCCTCCAAGGCCTTCCGGGCGCGTTTGGAGCAGGTGGCGCGCTCCCAAGCGACCGTGCTGATCCGCGGCGAGAGCGGAAGTGGGAAGAACTTGGCCGCGCGCGAAATCCACGCGCTCGGTGAGCGCCGCGCCGGACCCTTCGTGGTGGTCAGTCTCGCGGCGCTCGCGCCGAGCTTGATGGAGTCCGAGCTCTTCGGTCACGAAGACGGCGCCTTCACCGGCGCGCACGGCGCGCGACTGGGGCGTTTTCGCCAGGCGCACGGCGGCACCTTGGTGCTCGACGACATCGACGCCTTGCCGCTCGACGTCCAGGCCAAGTTGCTGCGCGTGTTGCAAGAACGCGTCGTCGAACCGATCGGCTCGGAAACGGCGCATCCCGTCGACGTGCGCATCGCCTGCACGAGTTCGCGCGATCTGCGCGAATTGGCGGAGCAGGGCGCGTTTCGCGCGGACTTGTACTGGCGCCTCGCGGTCGTCCTGCTCGAAGTTCCGCCGCTGCGCGCGCGCCTCGACGACCTGGCCGAACTCGCCGCGCAGCTCGTCCAACGCGCCGCGCGACACGCACGCATCCAGCCGCGTCCGCTCTCGGAGGCGGCGCTCGAGCGGCTGCGCGCGCACACCTGGCCCGGCAACGTCCGCGAACTCGAAAATGCCTTGGAACGGGCCTTGGTTCTGGCACCCGAACGCGCGGGTGTTGCGCTCGAACCGGACGAATTGTCGTTCCTCACGCCGAGCAGCCTGCGCGCCGCCGACGAGTTGGCGCTGCGGGCGCTTGCGCAGGGTTTGACGCTCGAAGACCTCGAGCATTCGATGATCGAGCGCGCGCTGCAGGAGCAACGCGGCAATATCGCCGCCGCGGCGCGGCAAGTCGGATTGACACGGCGCGCCTTCGAGTACCGCTTGGCTCGCGTACGGGGTGAAACGCCCGAGGACGCAGCGTCGTGAAGGCGTCGATCCTCGCGCTTTCGATCGTGTTTTGCGCGCCGTGGAGCGCGTCGTACTCCGGACAAGACGCGCGTGACGAGATCAGCGCGTGCTTGGCGCGACTCGACCTTGCGCAAGGCTCCGCGCGCGACGATGCGCTCGCGAAGTTGCGCGCGGCCGGCGGCGCTGCGGCTCACGCAGCTCTGGACGTCGACGCCGCGAGTTTTGCTGCACGTGAGCTCGCGTCGCGTCGCGTGCGCAGCGCGCTGCTTCACGAGATCGGCGAAGCCGTTTCGATCCGAGCCGCGCTCGAACGCATCGGCGACACCGATGATCTCGTGCGCGCCAACCTCGTCGCGTTCCTCGGCGCGCCGGTGCTCGGCAACGTGGCGGCGCAAGAGCGCGCCGATGCTCTGGCCGCCGTTGCGCTGGCGCCCGACGCGCGGATCGCGCGCACGGAAGCGCTCGAGGCCTTGCGCAAGCTCGATGACGACGCAGCGTGCGCCGCGTTGACGCGAGTCGTTCGCGAGAGCGGTGGTCCCGAGCAGGAAGCGGCTGCGCTGGCGCTCGCGCGCAACAGTCACTCGGGCGTCTTCGTCGTCGAACTCGTGCAGAGCGCGCTCAGCGACGACGCTGCGCGGCTCGACAACTCGGCACTGTTCCAACTGCTCGGCAACGCGTACGGCGACGCGCTCGCCGAAGTCCCTTCCGGCGGAGACGCGCAGCGCGACCGCGCCGTCTTCGTGAGCGGTGCGCGCCATGCCGACGCACGCGTGCGCCTCGCTGCGCAGTACGCGCTCGGCCGTTTCGTCGACCGCGCGACGGCGCTCGGTCGTTCGGATCGCGCGCAGGCCGTGCTCGCCGCGCTCGACCGCGGCGGTCTCGACGACGTCGAGCTGTTGCACTCGCGAGCGCGACTCGCGTTGCAGCACGACTCCGACGCACGCACAGCGCTCGTGCTGGGACAAGAGATCGTCGCGCGCTGTTCGGCGAGCGACGATCCGCTGGCGCGCGTGAAGCGTGCGAGCGGCCAGATCCTGTGTGCGGCCGCTTCGATCGCGCTCGGCGACGCCGCCGCCGCGCGCGCGCCGCTGGACGAGGCCGAGCAACGCCTCGCCGCGCTCGACTCGGAACGCTGGGATCTGCGCCTGCAAACGGAACTCGATCCGCGCATCGACCCGCGGCTCTTCGATGCGGCGCGGTTGCGCGCGCTCGTGCCGCTGTACCGCGCTCTCGTGGCCCTGACCTCGGGCAAGACCTCGGATTCGTCGGAAGTGCTCGAAGCGGTGCGCGCCGCCGACGTCGGCTTGTTGCGCGCGCATCTGGCTGCCGCGCGCGCGCACGTGCAGGTCGGGCTGTCGTGCGACGATCTGTTCCAGCACGACCTCGGACCGACGACTTTGTTGTTCGGCGGCGCCGCACTCGCGGGCTTCGATGCGCTGGCGCTCGAGCGCGCGCTGTACCAAGCGATGTCGACCGTCACCGGCGGCGGCATCCCGGGCTTCGCGAAGGAGGAGACGCTCGTCGCGCGCCTGTCCGACGCTCTCACGGACGTCGATCGTCGCGCTCTGCTGGAGAAGATCCAAATTGCTCGCCACGAAGCGGACGCCGGCATGCTGGCGAGCGCACAAGCCAAGCGTCGCGCGCGCGAGGAGCGCACGGGCGAATCCGATCCGGCTGAGGACTACGAAGCTGCGCTGCTGCGCTGGCAGTTCGGGCGCATGCACCAAGACGAGCTCGAGCAAGGTCCCGCGGGTCTGCTGCGGCAGCGCGAACTCTCGCGCGCCGGATTGGCCTTCGCCGAGCGTTTGCGCGAACAGGGTCAAGCCGCCGGCGCGCGCGCCGTTGCGGCTCGTGCAGTCGTGGATCTCGAACAGCGGCGCGGCGACGGCGGTCCCTACGGATTCACGTACGAGCTGCTGCTCGCCACCGCCAAGACGACGCTCGCCGGCGCGCAAATGGACCTCGGCCTCGCGCTCGAAGCGGAAGGCACGTTGAACGGCGCGCTCGAACTCGTCGAGGGTGTCGAGAGCACGTTGCGCTCGCGCGGCCGCGAAACCGAGGCCGCCGCGTTCCGGCCGCGCATCGCCGCGGTGCTGGTCAGCCTGGCCGTCAACGCCAACGTGAAGCAGCAGCGTCCCGACAAGGCCCTGGCCTACTTCGAACGCGCCTACAGCTTGGATCAAGCCGATTTCATGCGCGTGCTGCTCGCGTGTTATCGCGCGCGCGCCGGTCGCTTCGACGATGCGCGCGCGGCGATGCGCGACGTGCCCGTCGCTCCGAGCAACTTCTACAACCTCGCCTGCACGCACGCGCTGCTCGACGAACGCGAGCGCGCGCTCGACTTCCTGCGGCGTGATCTCGATGAGGTGCGCACGACCTATGGCGCGTGCGAGCGGCAGAAGGAATGGGCGCGCGGCGACCCGGACCTCGCGGCGCTGCGCGACGATCCGCGCTTCGTCGAACTCGTTCGACCGAGCCCGCCGCCCGAAACCAACGGAGTGAACAAGTGAGCCGAGTACGTGTCAGCGGTCGTGGACGGCGCCGGCTCGACGGCGGTCATCCGTGGATCTTCGCCGACGACGTGGTCGAGACGCAGGGCGAGCCGGGCGACGTCGTCGCTGTCGAAGATCCGCACGGCCGGTTCGTCGGGTGGGGGCTGTACAGCGCGCAATCGAAGATCCGCGCGCGCTTGTTCTCCCGCGACGCGGCCCGCCCCGACGATGCGTTCTGGCGCGCTCGCGTGCAGCGCGCCGCGGACGCGCGCCGCTCGCTGGGGATGTTCGATCCGCAGGGCGCGTGCCGTTTGCTCGCAGGCGACGCCGACGGCGTGCCGGGGCTGATCGTCGATCACTACGCGGGCGTGTACGTGCTTCAAAGCGGCTCGCAGGGTTCGGATCGGCTGCTCGACGTCGTCGTTTCCGCTTTGGAGCAACTCGCGTCGAGCCCGCGCGCGATCGTCGATCGCTCCGATGCCTCCGTGCGCCGACTCGAAGGACTCGAGAAGCGCGTCGAGGTGTTGCGCGGCACGCTGCCGCCGGAACTCGAAGTGCGCGAGGGCGAGCTCGTGTACGAAGTCGACGTGCTCAAGGGGCACAAGACCGGTCACTACCTCGATCAACGCGAAAATCGCGCGCGCGCCGCCCAATTCGCGCGCGGTGCCGAGGTGCTCGACGCGTTCTGCTACGACGGCCTGTTCGGACTGCACGCCGCGCTCGCCGGAGCCGCGAGCGTGACGTGTTTCGATCAAGCCGAGGCCGCGCTCGAGCGCGCGCGCCGCAACGCAGAGCGCAATCACGTCGCCCCGAAGTTCGTGTTCGAGCGCGTCGACGTGATGCGCGAGCTGAAGGAGCGCACGGAACTCGAGCGACGCTTCGGTCTCGTGATCGTCGATCCGCCGGCCTTCGCCAAGAACAAGAACGAACTCGAAGGCGCGGAGCGCGGCTATCGCGAGCTCAACGCGCGGGCGCTCAAACTCGTCGCAGCGGGCGGCCGCTTGGTCAGCGCGTCGTGCTCCTATGCGATGAAAGCCGAGCATTTCGTGCACGTACTGGCGCAGGCCGCGAACCTGTCGGGTCGCGACGTGTACCTCGACGAATTGCGCGGAGCTGCGCCCGACCACCCGGCCTTGTTGACCTTGCCGGAGAGCGCCTACTTGAAGTGCGCGTTCTTGAGGGTCGGCGCGTGAAGGCGCTATTCTCTCGCGCTTCGTGCGTGGGGAAATGAGTCTCTCGATCCGAATCAACGGTGCGCAACGTGAGTTGCCGGACGGCGCGACCGTCGCGGAGCTCGTGCGCGTGCTCGCGCTGCGGCCCGAGCAAGTCGCGGTCGAACGCAACGGAGTGCTCGTGCGCCGCGCGCAACACGAGGCGACGTTGCTCGCCGACGCGGACGTGATCGAAGTCGTGACGCTGGTCGGAGGAGGTTGAGATCGTGGCACCGCTCGAGATCGAAGGTCCGTGGGTGAGCGACGCGCCGTTGGTGCTCGGTCGCACGACGCTGCGCTCGCGCTTACTGGTCGGCACCGGCAAGTACGCCTCCTTCGAAGAGACGCGTGCGGCGCTCGAAATCAGCGCCACCGATTGCGTCACGGTCGCGGTGCGCCGCGTCGAGCTCGATCGCTCGAAGGGACCGTCGCTGCTCGATTTCATCGATCGCACCAAGTACACGATCCTGCCCAACACCGCCGGTTGCTTCGACGCGGCGACGGCGATCCGCACGGCGGAGTTGGCGCGCGAAGTGTTGGGCACGGAGCTCGTCAAGCTCGAGGTGCTCGGCGATCCGAAGACCTTGTTGCCCGACCCGCTGGGCACGCTCGAGGCGACCCGCTAACTCGTGCGCCAAGGCTTCGACGTGAT
>CAYHRR010000244.1:0-6528 GCA_964358875.1 uncultured Planctomycetaceae bacterium
TCGAGCGTGGCGCCGTCGGAGACGCGCGCGACGAGCGCCGGGGCCTCCGCGTTCTGCGCCGGAAGCGCGCTGATCGGATGGGTCTGCCCGCGCTCGTCGCGCTCGTGGAAGTACACGCTTCCTTCGAGCATGGACTTGGGCGTGGCCCGGTTGCCCGTGTTCTGGCAGGCGGCGAGGCAACTCGCGATGACGAGAGCTAGGCGCTTCAAGGCAGCACGTCTCCCTTGGCGAGCACGAAGCGGATCTCGATCGGCGAAGGCGTGCCGTCGGAGAGAAATAGGTCGTCGAGCATGCCGCGGATCGCGACGACGCGATCGGTACCGCCGACGACGGCGTAGTGACCGCCTTCGGTGAACCACAGTTTGGTTTCGCTCGAAGTGAGAACAGCGAGGTCGGTCAGCAGGAAAATCAGCTGCCCGGACTTGGCGATGATCTCGGCGGCGTCGTGAACGTCCTCCGCGAGAGCGCCGGCTTCGTCGCTGATCAACAACAGCGTCGTGGCCTTGTTCTTCAGCGCCTTGTCGAGGCGCGTGCGGCTCTGCTTGATCACGGTCATGGTCGTGGATTCCTAAGTGTGCGTTGAGACGCTGCGAGCGTCGGCGTGAAGGGCTGCACAGAGGCTAACGGCCGCGCGCGTCGGTCGTGACGCGCGAAAACGCGGCGAAGTTCGCGGACTCGGAACGGTTGCGCCGCCGTGCGCGCGATGTCGTCGTCAGCGCAGTGCCGAACTCGTGGGCGAGGACGGTGTGGCGCACGAGAGTCGTCGCTGGGTGCGCGCGCGACGGCATCGATGAGGCGAGCTCGCGCCGAAGCGCGGTCTTGCGGCCGAAACGAAGCGAAAAAACGCTGCGAGCCCTGTGCTAGGCTTCGCCGCCCGCTCGCGGGTTCCCCTTCGCATGAGTCGTACGAGCGTCATCAGGATCATCTGCGCGTTGATGCTCGCGGCGCTGGCGCTGCACTTGTGGGGCCTCGAATTCGGCGTGCCGAGTTGGATCGAGGACGATCCGCACGTCGCGCAGCACGTCGAGTACCTGCGGCGCGACAGCGACACGACCGTGGTCAAGAACCGCGACGTCCAATACCCGCTCGTGCTGCCGGGGCTCACTTTGTTGTTGCCGACCTTGAAGCGCGAAGCTCAGCAGCTGCACACGACGCGTGAGCACATGCGCCAGGCCTCCTACGCGTTTCATGAAGTGCGCCGCGTCGTCGCGCTGTTTTCGATCCTGCTGATTCCGCTGACGTACCTGCTGGCCAAGCGCTTCGTGCCCGTGCCGTGGGCGCTTGGCGCGGCGGCGTTGATCACGTTCAGTCTGCTCGAACACAACTTTGCGCAGCAGGCGCGGCCGCACGGTCTCGCCGCCGTTTTGTTCACGCTCGCGCTGTGGAGCTATCTGCGCCTCGCGCGCGCGCCGACGTGGAGCAGCTACGCCATCGCCGGTCTCACGAGCGCGCTCGCGATCGGCGTCTTGCACAGCGGTTTCGCGGTCGCGTTGCCGTGTGCCGCGGCGCACTTGCTGCGCGACGAGAAGGCGCGGCCGTTCTTCACTTGGAAAGCCTGGATTCCGCCGTTGTGCGCCCTCGCGGCGCTGCGGCTCTTCTATCCGTTCTTCTTCGACGGCGCGGAAGTCGCGGCCGTCGCCGATGCGCCGAGCTACGGCTCCTTCAAGTTCTCGTGGGCCGAACGCAAGGTCAGCTTCGCCGACCACGAGATCGACCTCGCCGCGATGAACGGCTACGGCTTCAAGATCGTGCTGCGCACCTTGGAGTCCTTCGAACCGGCCTTGCTCGGCTTGCTCGCGCTCGCGCTGATCGTGTTCGTCGTTCAAAGAATGCGGCGCTCCGAGCGTGCGCGTGAGCGCGCGGGCGCGGCCGTCGCGCAGCGGCGCGAGCTGTGGGTGCTGCTCGCCTTCGTGCTTCCGTACCTCGCGGTGATCGGCGTGTTCGAACGCACCTACGAACGCTTCGTGCTGCCCCTGCTGCCGTGCTTCGCGATCTTCGCGATGTGGGGCCTGTGGCAACTCTCGCGCAGCGCGCTGCCCAAGTGGATCGTGCGCGCAGCCGTCGCACTCGCGCTGATCGGTTGCGGCGTGCAAGCCGCGGCGTGCGCTCGCCTGTCGTACCTGCGCTCGCTGCCGAGCACGACCGATCTCGCAGGCGAGTTCCTCGCCGCGCAGCCCGACATCGACAAGCAAGTGATCTACCTCTGGCCGACGCTCGATGTTCCGCTCGCGCGCATCGCCAAGGATCCGACGCGCGCGCGGCGCATCGGTGGGACGCCGACGACCTGGTCGGAGTACCTCGGTCGCCTGACGCCGGAGCAGGTTCCCGAGCCGCGCTACGACGTGCGTTTTTTCGTCAAGCGGCCCGCCGAGGGTTGGACCGACACGCGCATCGCGACGGAGCTCGGCCTCTACCTCGAACTGACCGGCCCGGGTTGGTACGTCGTCAACCGTTCCTACAACCCGTCCGACACCGACGTCGATCGGATCCCCGACGAGCTGCGCAAGTTCGGCAAGGTCGTGTTCGCGAGCGCGCCCGAGCCGCACAGCGTCGAGCCGCGCTTCCGCCTGCAGTACCAAGACGAAATGCTCGACGCGGTGCCCAACTGGACCTGCAGACTTTTCAGGGCCGAGCGTGTCGGCCCGGTGCTCGAGATCGTCCGCATTCCGTAGCCGCGGCGTAGCAGCGCGGAAACAAGCGCGCGTCAAGCCGAGCTCTCGGACCGGTGGCGCCGAAGCAGCGCCTCGCGTGGATTTGGGACGCGCACTCAGGAATCGATTTCCGCCGCGCCGAAGTGTCTCCCTCGTTCCTCCGCGCTGCCCCTCGACCTATCCTCTGTGGCTTTCCTAGCCGCCCCCGTGAACGTCTCGAAGCCCTCGCCCCGCGCCACGATTTGTCTGCCGACGCTCAACGGCGCGGCGGATCTGCGGCGCTTGCTGCCGGCCTTGGCGCGCCAGCAACCGGCCGGCGCCTACGAGATCGTGGCGACCGATTCGAGTTCGACCGATGGCACGCGTGAGCTGCTTGCGGCGGCCGGCGCGTCTGTGGAGGTGATCGCCAAGTCCGACTTCGGACATGGCAAGACGCGCAACGCTCTCGCGGCGCGCGCCAAGGGCGAGATCCTCGTGTTCCTTTCGCAGGACGTCGAGCCGACCGACGAGCACTTCCTCGCCCGCCTGCTCGAAGCCTTCGACGATCCGCGCGTCGCCGGCGCCTATTCGCGCGTGCTGCCGCGGCCGGACTGCGATCCGTTGACGTCGCGCACCGCGCTGGAAGCGCAAGAGGCGAGCGACGAAGCCAGCGAACGTAGCCTCGACGGCGTTGGCACTGTCGAGCGCTTGAGCGGCGCGCAACGCGCGGACTACCTGCGCTTCAACAATGTCGCCAGCGCGATCCGCGCGAGCGTGTTCCGCGACATTCCTTTTCCGGAGCTGGCCTTCGGCGAGGACTTCGCGTGGGCCGCGCGCGCGCTGACCGCGGGTTGGAAGATCCGCTTCATGCCGCGCAGCATCGTCTACCACGCACATCGCTACACGCCGGCCTCGGCCTACGAGCGCTACCGCGTCGACGCGGCCTTCCATCGCGTCGAACACGGCTACAAAGTGCGCCCGAGCGCGTTGTCGGCCTTGCGCGGATTCGCCTACGAGGTCAAGCAGGACGTGCGCTTCCTGTCGCGCGAACACGCCGCCGCACGCATCCCGTATTTCTTCCTGTCGCCGTGCTTGCGCGGCGCGCAGGTGCTCGGCCAATGGGTCGGTTCCAACTCGTGGAGCGGTCGCGCGCCGTCGCCGGCTTCGGGGAGACCGCGCTGAATGGACGCGCGCTACCAACCGCGGCCGATCCGCTCGATCTCCGTGCTGATGCCGACCTGGCAAGGCGAGGAGTTCCTCGAGCGCGTGCTCGGCGCGCTCGCAGCGCAGCAATGCGCCTTGCCGTGGGACTTCTCCGTCGTCGATTCGGGTTCCAAGGACCGCACGCTCGCGCTGCTCGAAGCCTGGCGTCCGCGCTTTCCCGTGCCGCTGCGCATCGCGCACATTCACCAAAGCGCCTTCGACCACGGCGACACGCGCAACTTGCTGGCAGCGGAATCGAGCGGCGATCTGCTGGTGTTCCTGACCCAAGACGCGATTCCGTGCGGGCCGCAGTGGTTGGCGACGCTCGCTGCGAATTTCGACGAGCCCTCGGTCGGCGCCGCCTATTGCCGCAACGTGCCGCGAACGGACGCGCACTTGTTGACGCGCGTGTTCAGCGAGTTGGACCCGGGCTACAGCGCCGGTCGCCGCGAAGTGCGCATCGACGACTTCGCCGGCTACGCGGCGCAACCGGCCTACGAGAAGCGCCTGCTCTACAACTTCAACGACGTCGCCTCGGCGCTGCGCCGCGATTTGTGGGAGCGCCATCCGCTGCCGCGCGCCGAGTTCGGCGAGGACGTGCTGATCGCGCGCGCGCTGCTCGAAGCGGGATACACCGTCGTGTACGACGACGTCGCCACCGTCGAACACAGCCACGACTACGGGCCCGCCGAGATGCTCAAGCGTTGCCGCATCGACGGCAAGTTCAACGCCGAGTGGCTCGATCGCATCTGCGTCGCCTCGCGTTCGGACGCGGAGACGCTCACCAAGCGTCAACTCGTCCGCGATCGCGAGGCGCTCGTGCGCGCCGGCATCGGCGGCGCGGAACTCGAACGGCAACTCGGCTACGCCGAGGCCTTGCGCCGCGCGGCTTTCGTCGGGATGTACGAGGGCGGACTTTCGAAGACGCGCTATCCGAGCACGCGCATGCTCGCGAAGACCAAGTTGCGCGTGCTGTACGTCGTGCACGGTTTTCCGCCGGACACGTGGGCCGGCACCGAGGTCTACACCCTGGGCCTCGCGCTCGAAATGCAACGGCGCGGGCACGAGGTCGTGATCCTGACGCGCGCACCGGCCGCACAATCCATCGAGGACGGTGGGCCGGCGGATTTCTCGGTCAGCCAAGGTGAATTCCAGGGCGTGCAGGTGTGGCGCATGACGCACCGCCTGCAGCACGCGAACCTGCGCGAGAGCTACCACCAGCCCAAGGCCGAAGCGGCGTTCCGCGAAGTCTTGCTGCGCGTCAAGCCCGACATCGTCCACTTCCAGCACCTGATCCATCTCTCGGCGAGCCTGCCGAAGGTGTGTCGTGAGTTCGGCGTGCCCTCGCTGATCACGGTCAACGACTATTGGGCTGTGTGTGCGCGCGTGCAGTTGGTTCGGCCCGACGGCGTGCGCTGCGACGAGAACCAAGGACTCGGTTGCTTGGTGTGCGTGAAGGACAAGAACCCCAAGCAGATCGCCGTTGCGAAACAGATGTTGCCGGTGATCGATCCGCTGATCGCCATGCTCGGTGCGGCCGCTCATGTGCCGGGCATGCACCAACTCGCGCAATACGCCGGTGAATACAAGGACATGGCCGAGCGTCACGAGTTCGTCGTCGGCTGTTACGCCGCCTGCGATCTCGCCATCGCGCCGAGTCGCTTCCTGCGCGGCAAGCTGCTCGACACCGGGCTGTTCGATGCGCACAAGGTGCTGTATTCGGACTACGGCACGCTGACCGACAACATCCGTGCGATCGAGCGCGCTCCCGATCCCCAGGGCAAGTTGCGCTTGGGCTATGTCGGCACCAACGTCTGGTACAAGGGCGTCGACGTGCTCGTGCGCGCGCTGAATCTGCTCGCGGGCCGGCCGGTCGAACTGCACGTCTTCGGCGACTTCAAGCCCGACAAGGACGCGTACCACGCCGAACTGCAACGCCTAGCCGGCGCCGGAAACGTCGTTTTCCACGGGCGTTTCGACAATCAGAAGATCGCCGGCGTGTACGAACGCATCGACGCGCTGGTCGTGCCGTCGACGTGGTTCGAGAACTCGCCGATCACGATCCACGAGTCGTACCTGTTCGCGACGCCGATCTTGACCAGCAACATCGGCGGCATGGCAGAACTGATTCGCGACGAAATCGACGGGTTGCACTTCGAAGTCGGCGACGCCGAGGACCTCGCGCGCCAGATCGCGCGCTTGATCGACGAGCCGGGCTTGTACGCGAAGTTGTGCGCCAATTTCCCGCGCATCAAGACCATGGTCGAGGACGCGCGCGAAATGGAAGTGCGCTACCGCTCGCTCGCGTGCGTCGATCGCGCCCGCAGCGCGCGCACTTTGCTCGACAAGTGCGGTCACGCGACGGTCGAGCGCCACGGTCCGGTCGAGCAACAACGCAGCGACTTGGCCTTGCTGCGTCCCGGCGACGCGTGGGTCGAATACGACGCGTCGTTGGTCGGTCCCGGTCGCATCGCGCTCACGATCGAGGTGCAGGCACTCGCCGGCGAGAGTGCCGTGCCGCTCGGCGGATCGGTGTCGCTCGACGGCGTCGTGCTCGGCCGCATCGCGACGTTCCATGCGCGCGACAAGGACGAGCGTCGCACGTTCCACTTCGAGGCCGAGCTTGCCGCCGCCGCGAAGCGCTTGAGGATCGATACGAAAACGGATGGGGGAGAGGCTTATTTGCGCATCGCGC
>CAYHRR010000245.1:0-6528 GCA_964358875.1 uncultured Planctomycetaceae bacterium
CAGCATCGAGAGCGGCTGCCCGAGCATGGCCGCCTCCGCTTCGATGCCGCCGACGCCCCAGCCGAGCACGCCGAGACCGTTGATCATGGTCGTGTGCGAATCGGTGCCGACCAGCGTGTCGGGGTAGGCCCAACCCTTGTCGGCCATCACGACGCGCGCGAGGTGCTCGACGTTGACTTGATGCACGATGCCCGTCGCGGGCGGCACGACCTTGAAGTTGTCGAAGGCCTGGCTGCCCCAGCGCAGGAACAGGTAGCGCTCGCGGTTGCGTTCGAATTCGAGCTTGCTGTTGCGCTCGAGCGCATCGGGACCGCCGAAGAAATCGACCTGCACCGAGTGGTCGATCACCAGCTCGAGCGGCACGCCCGGGTTGATTTTGCGCGGGTCGCCGCCGAGCGAGACCATCGCGTCGCGCATCGAAGCCAAGTCGACGACGACGGGCACGCCGGTGAAGTCCTGCAGCAGCACGCGCGCCGGATTGAAGGCGATCTCGCGCTCGGGCTCGGCCTTCGCGTTCCACTCGAGGATCGAGCGGATCGTGGTCTCGTTGATCTCGCTGCCGTCTTCGTGACGCAGCACGTTCTCGAGCAGGATGCGCAGCGAGAACGGCAGGCGCCGCACGTCGTGGCCGCGCGCCGCGAGCGCCGGCAGCGAAGCGATTTGATAGGTCGCGCCGTCGACGACGAGCGTCGACTTGGTTTGAAACGAGTCCTTCACGGTGTTCCTCCGAGCGAGATTTCGAGGGCGAAGAGGATAGCGCCGCAGCGCGCTCCGTCCGCATCTCAACGCGGCGTTTTCCCGCTCGATTCGACGCGCAGCGCCGGTGCCGACGCGGCTGCGCTCGAGGTTCGTGTCGCAACGGACGGGAGCTCGCCGTCCTTGACCGCAGTGCGCTGCCGTCGGATGCTCGCGCCAACGATGGCGCCCGCAACGCACCGACCGGAGGGAGCCGCGAGTTTCCCGCGGCGTTTCGCGGCGGCGGTCGTCGACCTGTTGCTGCTGGCCGTGTTGGCGGCGGCGCTGCACTTCGGCGGGGTCGTGATGTTCGACGCACCTGTCGGAGCGCAGCGTTGGTACGTCGACTTGTTCGCGACGGTTTCGCTGCCCTCCTTCGTGTACTTCGCGCTGTGCGACGCTTCCGCGAACGGCGCGACGCTCGGCAAGCGCTACTTCGGCATCCGCATGGCGCACGTGTACGGAGCGCGCATCAGCCTCGCGCGCGCGCTTGTGCGCACGTTCGTCAAGTTGCTGCCGTGGGAGATGGCGCATCTCGCCTTGTGCTATCCCGAGCCGGTGTTCGCCACCGGCGCGCTGCCGCAGCCGCGCCTGTTGATGGCGACCTACGCGATCGGCGCGCTGTACTTGGCGGCGGCGCTGATGACGCTGAAGAAGCAGGCGCTGCACGACCTCGTCGTCGGAACTTGGATCGTGCGCGTTCCGCAACGCGACGCAGCAGCTTCGTAGCGCGCGCGGCGATCGTGGAGCGCCCGCAGCGCGACGATCGAAACCTACGCGCCGCCGAGCGTGAACGTGTTCTTCGCGCGCGGAGCCGGCGTCGAGTCGCGCGCCGCGTCGCTCGAACCTCGCGACCACGGCAACTCCGGCAGCACGGGAAGTTCGAGCCGCAGCGGCGACAGTTGCAGACCGAGCACGAGGCCGAGCAGGTGCAGTTCGAGTCCCTCGCGCGCCGCGAGCGCGAAGCCGAGCCCCGGCACGTCGACATGCACACCCGTGCGCGACGGCGTCCAACCGGCGCCGAAGAATCCGTGCCAGTTCTTGCCGACCGCGTTGTGATCGAAGACGAAGCTCGGTCCGCCGATCTCGCGCGCAACGTCGCGCACGAAGGTGTTGCTGTTCGGCCCAGGCCAGCCGCGGTAGGTCGCGGCGTACTGCGGCCCGAACTTCGCGACGGCTTCGTCGAGGCGCTGCGCGATCCGGTGCGCCTCGGCGCCGACGACGAAGCCGTGCAGCTCGACGTCGCGGCCCCAGCGACGGTCGGCGCGCGCCTCGCTCGGCGCGAGCGCTTCCAGCGTGCCGCCGGTGTGCTCGCCCTCGACTTCGAGGCGCACCCACGCATCGTCCGAGCCGCGCTTCGCGTCGATCCAGGTGTGGTGCGCGAACTGCGTGTACCACTGCATCCAATCGGGAATGCGCACGCTTTGAACCGCGACGATCCAGGCTTCGTCGCGCGGCAATTCGGACGGCCGCGCAGCGCGGCACGCGGCCAAGCTCAAACACGCGAAGGCCAGCGGAAGTCGAGGCATGGCGTGAGGTGTAGCGCGCGCGCCGGTACGGACTAGCAGTCCGTGGTGAAAGTCACGTCGCGAGACACAGCACGTGTTCGCGACGCAAGGAGAGCGACAAAGGGACGGCGGAAGCGGCCTTCGTGGCCGCTGAGCACGGCCCGCCGAGCTCGACGCAGCAGCGCGAACTCGTGCGAAGACGCAGTAGGGACTTTCACCACGGGCTGCTAGGGCGGCGGCACGTTCGACGCGCTTTTCACAGCCTCGAAGCGCGCCGCCCGACGTTTGACAGCCGCAGGTGCGCAGCTATGCTCTCCGCCCCTTGCGTGGGGGCTTAGCTCAGTTGGTAGAGCGTCGCGTTCGCAATGCGAAGGTCGAGGGTTCGACTCCCTTAGCCTCCACCACCTTCCAGTCGGGCCTGGGCCGCGTGCCCGGGCCCGAGTTCATTTCAGCGCTTCGCCGACGCTCGGTTCCGGCGCTCGCGTCAGTGAGCGTTGGGCGAGCACGCGCACGACGTGCGTGTAGACCATCGACACGAGCACCGCTGCCGCGAACCAATACACGCCGGGCAGGGCCTCGACCGTGGCCAGCGGCTCGAGCTTGGTCGCGACGATCAGGATCGCCACGGCGAACACGTCGAGCATCGACCAGCGCCCGAGCTCTTCGAGGCGGTGCAGCCAACGCGCGCGAAACTCGGGCGCGGTGCGGAAAAACCAGATGCGCGCGACCAAGGCGAGCTTGCCGATCGGGAACACGCTCGAGAAAAACAGCACGACCAGCGCCAAGAAGTACTCGCCGTCGCGCCACAGGCCCCTGACGCCGCTCCACACGGAGTAGTCGGTGTCGACGAAGAAGGCCTTCGACACGTTGAGCAAGGGCGTCGTCAAGCCGATGCCGAGCGCGAGCGCGGCGAGGCCGAGCGCCAACGGGACGTCGATCCGGCGTCGGTGCAAGCGACTCAACGCCGTGTCGGGAGCGTTCACGATGCTCCGCCGTCCTCGCGGCCGCGGCGCGCGCGAAAACGCCGTCGGCTCCCGCCCTGAGGCATGCGCGGGATCTCGTCGAGGCCTTTGCGCACCACTGCGACGAGGTCGTCCCCGAACTCGCGGATCTGCCACTCGAGCAGGCCGTCGATCCCGCTCAACTCGGCCGGTTTCGTGGGCTTCGCCAGCGCCAAACGCAGCAGCACGTGGCGGTTGATCACCAACGACGAATCCAAGCCGAAGCTGAGCGCGCGCTGCTTGCGCCATTCCTTGAGGCGCTCGTGCAACTCGTCTTCGAGTTCGTCGAGACGCGGCGCGCCGTCCTTGGCCGGCGGCGACGGCGTGCGCTCGAGCGGTCCGGCGTCGTGCGCCGCTTGCAGCGCGTCGAGAATGCGCCCGCCCATACGCCGGGATTGCTTCGGCGAGAAGCCGTGCACGCCTTCGAGTTCGTCGAAGTTGCGCGGATCCAGACGCGCGATCTCGAACAAGACGTCGTTGCCGATGACCTTGAAGGGCGGGAGGTCCGAGGCCTGCGCGAGCTCCTGGCGCAGCGCGTACAACTCGCGCAGGCGCCGCTGGGCCCACAGGTCGAGCGTGCGCACGCCCTTGAGCTTGACGAAGTCATCCGGCGAGAAACTAGGCTCCTGCGGCACGAGCTTTTCGAGCCGCGCGCATTCGCCCTCGACGATCATCGCGCGCCCGCGCGCGTCGAGTTCGCGGCGTTGCTCGCGCATCAACGGCAGCAAAAAGCGCGTGTCGAGCCGCGCGTAGCTGACCTGCTTCTCCGACAGCGGCCGCGCGCTCCAGTTCGAACGCTGCATCGACTTGTCGAGCTCGAGGCCGAAGCGCGTACGCAACACGCTCGCCAAACCGGGGCTTTCGACGCCCAGCGCCGCTTCCGCGACACGCGTGTCGAACAGCGTCTTGAACTCGAAGCGGAAGTCGCGCTTCAAGATCAGGATGTCGTATTCGCCGTCGTGGAAAACCTTGGTTTTCGAGGGGTCGGCGAGCATGCGTCCGAGCGGCGCGAGGTCCAGGCGCGCCAGGGGATCGATCAGGTAGTCGCGGTCCTCGACCGTGATCTGGATCAGGCACACCTTCTCGCGGAAGTTGAAGAACGAGTCCGCTTCGGTGTCGACGGCGATCTCGGTCTGACCGTCGAGGTCGACGAGCAGCCGCTCGAAGGCGCGCGCGTCCGCCACGAGTTCAGGCGGCGGCAAGTCGAGTTGCATGCGGGAGTGCTCGCAGAAAGTGCGTGGAGAGCGGAGCGGCGCCCGAGGTCAGCCCTGGGCCGGAGCAAGGGTAGGCGCGCCGCAGCCCGAAAACACCCGAGGCCCGGACCTGCAGTCAGGTCGCGGGCCCCAGCAAGGCGAGGTGGCGAGGACGACGGGACTCGAACCCGCAACCACCGGCGTGACAGGCCGGTACTCTAACCAATTGAGCTACGTCCCCGCCTTTGAGGGCCGAGATCCTAGCGGCGCGCGCAAGGACGGTAAAGAGCGCGGAAGCAGAGTTCGTGGCGCCCTGCGGCGGCTCGCTCGGCCGGAGCCGGGCTGTGCGCCGTTGCGCTCGCCCACCGAGCCGACCGGCGCGCGAGCGCAACGCTCACCCTTCCGTTCGGCCGGCGTGCGAGCGCAACGCTCACCCTTCCGTTCGACCGGCGTGCGAGCGCAACGCTCACCCGCCGATGCGCACCGCGGCAACCGCGTCGTTGCGGTTCATGCGCCAGATCGGATACAGCCCGGCCAGGAGCGCAACGACGATCGCCCCGAGCCAGCCGACGGGCAGGAACCAACCTGCTCCGACATCGGGCAGCGGCAGGCCGGAGATCACTTTCAGGGCTTGGACGATCACGGGAATCAGCACGCTGCCCAAGGCGCAACCCAGTCCCCCGCCGAGCGTGCCGATCACGAGGTTCTCGAGCATCACGTGACCGACGACCTGCGCGCGGCTCATGCCGAGTGCTTTGAGCACGCCCAGTTCCTTCGAACGTTCGAGCGCCGAAAGCAGTTGACCGTTGAGCACGCCCAAACCGGCGAGCGCAATCGTCAAGAGGATGATGATGTCGAACAGCACGAAGTCGCGCGCGATGTCCGACGAGTGCCACGCATACAAGTAGTCGCCATCCTCGAGTGTGAACTCGCCCAGCGAACCCAGCGCCGTACGCACGATCGTCGCCGCTTCGTCAGGCGGCACGTCCTCGCGAAAACGCACGCTGAGCGACGTGATGCTGTCGGTGTCGATGCAGAACATCTGTTTCATCCAACGGTCGGAGATCACGCCGTACAAGCGCTCGTCGGGGTGCGAGAAATAGCCGTAGGCGTCGCTGATCGCGATGACGGTGAAGGTCTCGACCGCACCGCTCGGCGTCTGCACGTGCACGCCGCTGCCGAGCTTGTAGTCGCGGTGCTTCGCCACACGCCGCGACAAGATGATGCCTTTGTCGTCGCGCAGCTTCGCGATCAAGGTCGGGTCGTCTTTGCACGGGCCGTAGCCGGCGAGTTCGTTTTCGCGTTGGCCGATGATCAGGAACGGCGAGTAGTTGCGCGCCTCGTCGGGCTCGACGCCGAGCACCTCGGGGTACTCGTGCAGCCGCTGCGCGATCTCGTCGAAGTTCGCCGGCGTCAAGTCGCGCACCATCACTTTGTTGCGGTAGGCCTCGCGACTCCACAGGTCGATTTCCGACTCGAGACTGCGCGTCATGCCGTGGAGTCCGACGAACGCCGCGGTGACCAGCGCGACCCCGGCGACGCCGCCGGCGATACGCGCCGGCGCCTGCTGCATCGCGCCTGCCGCGAGCTTTCCCGCGAGCGGCCACGCGCGCGCGAAGGGTGCGGCGAGCTTGGCGCACACGCCGCTCAACAGTGATGGAACGATCAGCGGTACCGCGACGAACAACGACAACACGCCGAGGCCGAGCAAGATCACGCCGACGAGTTCCGATTGACGCTCGCCGATCACCGGGACGACGCCGAAGTACGCGGCGGGCAACACGACCGCGAGCAAGGCCGCCGTCAGCAGACGAAAGCCGCGTGTGATGCCGAGCGTGTGGCTCTTCTCCTCGCCGCGCAACGCAGCGACGGCGTCCGTATTGCGCGCCTTCGCCAGCGGAAAAATCGAACCGACGAGCGCGATGCCGACGCTCGCCGTAACGGTCAGGGCGTGACCGTCGCAGTCGATCGGCGTTTCGGCGATGGCGGCGCGGCCGCGCTCGGCCACATACTCTGCCTCGGGGCCGACAGCGTCCTTCAGCAAGACCAGGAATTCCTCGCCGCCGAAGCGCGCCGCCTCGTCGTCCGGGC
>CAYHRR010000246.1:0-6510 GCA_964358875.1 uncultured Planctomycetaceae bacterium
ACCCGATCACCAGCGACACGCGACCGGCGCGTACAGGCTCGCCCGTAGCGAGCACGCTCAAGTGCGCGAGGAAGCGCGCCAGCTCCCCGGCGACGGGGCGCGGGAACTCGAGAAACAGCAGCACGCGCTCGCCGAACACGGTCGTGCTGATCGGTTCGAGTTCGTGGTGCGCCTGCGCTTGAACAGCGGGAGCGACGTCGAGAGCGGAGTCGCAACCGGCGCCGATGAGCGCGCTGGTGGCGAGGAACGAGACGGCGAAAAAGGAGTGCTTCACGAAGGCTCGCGGGGGTTGAAGCCGTGACGGATCGAGCAAGTGCGACGAACGCAAATCCGTGTCCCGGTCGGCGGAGTCGAGCGGTCGGGCCGCTTTGGAGCGACGCGACGAACTCGCCGATGGGGGACACAAGGCGCCGCAGGATCCTCAGCGGATCCGGGGCGTCGCGCGTTTCGGCAGCGCGTCCATGCACGTCGACGTTGATGTCGTCGACGGCGCAGGCGGCGGATTGCCGAGACACGAACACGGACGTGCGTCGCTACGACAGCGCGTCCGCGGTGAGGTCAACAGGCAGGCGGCGAGCGAGCGCGACTCGCTCGTGGAGGCGGCGGCTTGGGAGCTTCCTCCGGCCGCTGCGGCTCGACACATCGAACCTGCGCCGGGAAATCAAACGAAAGCGGATCGGCGACCTCGAGTAACACGACGGTTGGATCCTGCGGGACGCGCGTCGCGATGAGCTGCGTCTGATGGTCCGCGGCGGGATGCGACGGGTGCTCGTCGTCGTCGTCGTGGTCATGCTCGTGCGCAGGCACGTCGACTTCGCCGCCGCCGCCGCCGGCAGCGGCGTCGAGCGGCGCGGGGACATGACCGTGCTCGCCCTCGTGGTCTTCCAGCGCGAGATGCAACGGCACCCAGAAAAGGCGCAGCGCGAGCAACATCACGAGGAACACGACCGCGATCCGACCGCGGTTCAGCGTGCGTGCGTAGCGAGTCGTGACCGTGTCGCTCAAGCGGCGCGCGACTCTAGCTGCGCGTTTTCGTGGCGACAAGGCACCGGAATCGAGGCGCGGTCGCAGCGTCCGGAGAACTCGGCCACGACTTCGCGCTGTGCGTGCCGATCGCGACGCGGTGCCGCGCGCGCGTGACCTCGACTCGCTCGACACCGTTCCGATCGGCGTCTCGAGCTCGATTCGCCTGCGGGCCGTCGCCATCGCGCGCGGACGTCGGCGCTTTGATTTCACGTGCGGCAGCGCGTTCCGAAGCGACGCACATGGCGACGCACGGCGTCGGCACGCGCGTCCCCTGCTGCAAAAAGCCTCCCTGTGTCGCGCTCAGTCGCGGCGTGAGAACCGTGCCGATCGTCGCGTGGCACGCGTCGTCAACCGGCGCGCTTGCGGGCGCCGACCTCGACCAGCGCAAGCGTGCTCTGCATCTCCGCGAGGAGCGCGTCGAGATCTTCGGGCGCGGCGTCGAGGACGATGCAACCCTCGGCATCGGTGCGCACCGACGTCACGCCGGGATGGCGCGTCTCGAGTTCCGCGAGCTGCGCCTCCTTGCGCTTGAACTCGACGAGCAAGCGGCGCGCTTGTTCGATCAGTGCCTTCTCGCGCAGCGCGTGCCGCAACGCCGCCGCGAGATCGGCCGGTACGCAGGGCTTGACGAAGAAGCGCTGGATCTCGCCGCGGTTGACGCAGTCGATCACCGTGTCGAGCGTCGGCTTGCCGGTGAGCATCATGCGCACGCAGGTCGGCGCGATTTGGCGCACGCGCGCGAGCAGCTCGTTGCCGCGCATGCCGGGCATGTCGCAGTCGGAGACGATGGCGTCGACGTGGCGCTTGCTCACGATCGCGAGGGCCTCCTCGCCGGACGTGGCGCGCGCGATCTCGAACGGTTCGGCGCGCAACACGCGCGACAGTGCGGACAAAAGTTGCGGCTCGTCGTCGACAAATAGGACTAGCGGTTTCATGCAGCCTCTTCAGCCGAATCGACTTCGGCGCGGGATCGAATGTGCATCGCGATCGGCTCGCGAACGCCGGACAGTCGCACGTGATTGCGGATGCGTTCCAGGCCGATGACCGTGACGACTTGATGCTCGCCGAGGAGCACGCGTCCGTCCGCGGTCCGGATGGGCTCATCCGTCACCATGCCCGGATGCAGTTCGCTGAACAGCAATCGGCGCACGGCCTGAGCGCTCTGCGCGTCGCCGACGGGATCGGCGGCGACCCAGGCGTCGATGGCGGACGCGATGCGTGCTTGCGGCGCCGCTGACGCACGAACGTTGGCCCAGGCCTCGTCGCGGCGCCGTCCGTCGCCTTCGCGCCGCGCGATCGCGAGCAGCGGTCGCAGCACGCTCGCGCCGTCGCATTCCGTCTGCGCATCTGCGGGTGCGAGCGCCGCCAAGATCGCGGCGACGCCGTCGAGTCGCGGGATGCGCGCCAAGAGTCCCGCGCCCACCGACGGGACACGGGCCAACATCAGCACTTCGTCGTCGGTCAACGCTTCGCCGAGCGCTTGCTTGTGCCGCACTTCCTGTGGAATCGAGATCAGTCCGAGCTGCGACATCAGCGCCGCAAGCTCGATCTCCCACACGCGTTCGCAGCCGGCGCTGCGCGCGACGATTCCGGCTTGGTCGCGCAGGCGCGTGGCCTTCCCGAAGGCATCGGGATCGGTGAGCGAGAGGATCTCGGTCAGCACGCCGACGGCGCCTTGCAAGGTGTGCTCGAGCAACTCGCGCTCGGCGCGCAGATGTCGATGGTGCTCGATCGCCGCGTCGAGCACGGGCACGAACTGCTCTGCGGAACAAGGCTTGTTGACGAAGCGGAAGATCGCGCCTTCGTTGACTGCGCGCGCGGCGGTCGTCTGATCGGCGTTGCCGGTCAGCATGATGCGCGTCGTGTCGGGCGCCGCGATGCGCGCTTCGGCCAGCAGTCGCGCGCCGTCGAGAACGGGCATTTGCATGTCGGACACGAGTACGGCGAAGGGCCCGCGCTCGCGCATGAGCTCCAATACATCCTGCGGCCGCGATGAGGTCTCGATCTCGTAGCGCCCGCGCAGCATGCGTCGGAACGCTGCGAGGATCTGCGGCTCGTCGTCGACGAACAGCACGCGCTCGAGACTCATGCCGCCTCCGCGTTAGAGGCGTCGGCGCAGCGCTCGATCCAGACGGGAACGCGCTCGGACAACCCGAGCCGTTGCAGGTACTCGTCGTCCCAAGCCGTGCGCTCCATGCTGCTCACGCCTTCGAGACCTTCGGCGATCGCGCCCGCTGCGTGGACGCAGGTCAACGGTCCGAACTCCGCCGACGCGAGCAGCGAAGGGCGATGGTGGAACGCGACGGCCTCGACGATCGTTCCCGGAAGGCCCCAGATGCCGAGCAAAAACGCGCCCAGGTCGGCGTGCGTTCCGCCGAACACGCTGCGCTCGATGTCCTCGATCCCGGCGTGGCCGTCTTCTTGCATCCGACGCTCGACCTCGGCGTGGTGCTCGGGCGAGTGCGCGAGCAAGAGCAGCAGCCCGATGTCGTGCAACATGCCCGCGAAGAACGCTTGGTCGATCACAGCACGCGGCGCGCCCTGTTCGCGCGCGATGATGCGCGCGAAGGCCGCGACGCGCGTGCTCGACGACCACAGTTCGCGAACCGCGCGCTCGCAGCGCGGATCGCGCTCGTAGCTAGAGAACACTTGCACCGACAACACGAGCGCCTGGATCGTCTCGAGCCCGAGGAAGCGCACGGCCAGGGCCGGGTCGGAGACGCGCTGGCGCACGCCGAAAAAGGCCGAGTTGACGAGCTGCAGCACCTTCGCCGTCATCGCCATGTCCTGCGAGATGATGCGGCCGACGTTCTCGAGCGAGCCGGCGGGCGACGAGACCTCGGCCATGATCTGGTTGTAGAGCGTCGGCACGCTCGGCAACGATCCCATGCGTGAGGCGAGCTTCTGCAACTCGGGATCGTTCAGCCGGTCTTGCAGCGAGCAGGCGCGTTCGACCGTCGCGCGCAGCAACTCAGGACTGCAGGGCTTGGTCAGGAACTGGTGCGCGGGCCCGATCGAACGGAGGATCATCTCGTGGTCGGAGTGGCCGGAGAGGATGATGCGCACGACCTCGGGGTGCAGGCGCTTCAATTCGGTCAGCAAGCTAACGCCGTCCATACCCGGCATACGGACGTCCGACACGACGACATCGAAGGTCTGCGTCGCGAGCAGTTCGAGGGCCGCCGGGCCACCCTCGGCGAATTGCATTGCCCACTGGTCGCGCAGCGGTCGCAGCATGCGTTGCAAGCCTCGAAGGATTGCGGCTTCGTCGTCGACGAACAGGATGCGCTTCATCGTCTGGCCTCCTCGGCGCGCTCGCTCACCGCGCCCTTCGCGCCCTTCGCTCCGGCGAGCGGCAGGCGCACGATGAAGGTCGTGCCGACGCCGACCGTGCTTTCGACCGCGATCGAGCCGCCGTGCTTGTCGACGACGACGGAGCGCGAAATCGCCAAGCCTTGACCCGTGCCCTTGCCGACGCCCTTGGTCGTGAAAAACGGATCGAAGATGCGCGCGCGGATCGCCTCGGGAATTCCGGCGCCGTCGTCGGAGATGCGCAGCTCGATGGTGTCGTCGCGATGCGCGGTCGCGATGCGGATGTGGCCCTTCGTGGAAGAGTCCTTGCCCTGGCGCTCAGCGATCGCGTGCGACGCGTTGATGATCATGTTGAGCACGACTTGGTTCATCTCGTCGGGCAGGCAGGGCACGTGCGGCAAGTCCGCCGCCAGGTCGAATTCCAATTCGGCGACGTACTTCCACTCGTTGCGCGCGACCGTCGCGGTGCTCTCGATCGCTCGATTGAGGTCGACCAACACCTTCTCGCCCGTACCGGGGTGCGAGAACTCCTTCATCGCGCCCACGATCTTCGAGATGCGTCCCAGGCCCGACAGCGACTCGTCGATCGCGCGCGGGATTTCCTCGGCGAGATAGGCGAGATCGATCGTGCTCGCGCTCAGCCGCGCCGCGTCACTGCTGGTCGCGTTGAGCGCTTCGAGCGCGGGCTTCAGCTCAGCGAAGGCGTCTTGCAGGAAGCGCACGTTGTCGCCGACGAATTGCGTCGGCGTGTTGATCTCGTGCGCGATGCCCGCGGCAAGTTGGCCGATCGATTCGAGCTTGAGCGCGTGCGCGAGCTGCGCGTCGAGATGCTTCTGCGCGGTGATGTCGCGCCCGAAGATCACGCAGCGCAGACCGTCGTCACACTCGAGCGGATTGAGCGTCAAACCCAGGAAGGCTTGCTCGGCACCGTCGCGCGCGAGGCGCAGCTCGCTGACGCGCACGGGACGACGGGAATCGAAGGCGCGCTGCACGGCCTCGCGCACTTCGGCCGCGGCACTCGACAGCAGTTCCTCGATGCGACGCCCGAGAGCGTCGGCCTCGCTGCAGCCGAACATGCGCTGCGCTTCGGGATTCCACAGCAACACGCGGCGCTGCTCGTCGAGTGTGATCAGGATCGCGGAAGTCGCGCGCACCACCGCCTCCGCGTTCGACAGGCGCAGTTGCAGGAGCGCCTGCTGCGCCTTGCCTTCGGTCGCGACGGCGCACACGGCAAACGCAGGTTCGTCGGCGCCCGCGCCGGCCATGACGATGTGCATGCGCAGGACGCAACTCGAGCCGGCCGGTGCGGCGAGCTCGACCTCGAGCGAAAGCGGTGCGCCGTCGTCGGTCGACGAGCCGAGCGCCTGCCGCAGCAGGTCGGCGCCCTGCGGCGCGAAGCAAGCGAGGAACTCGTGCAGCGGAATGGATTCGCGTGCGCCTTCGAGGCCCAACCAGATTCGCAGTTGCGGATCGGCGGTCACGACTTGCGCCGCGCTGTCGATCGTCCAGGTCGCGATGCCGGCGCGCGCGAAGGCCGCGGCGCGGCGTGCGCACGACGATCCGGATTCGGTCGCGCGGCAATTCGAGGGAGCGGTCGCGGGCACCGAGCCCGGGCCGATGGGACTCGAAGAGCCCACCAACGAGGGGATCTGTTGGTTCATGCTGCTGTGCACCGGGAAAAGGTTTGCGTCGCTATCGGCGGGCCGCCGTCTCCGGACTGAAACGCCTTTGCGATTCCCGTGCGCGGAACGCCGGAACGAGCGGGTCAACGCTGTCGTCGGGCGCCGCGTCGGACGTTGGCGCTCGAGCACAGCGCGCGTCTGGAAATCTGTGCGCAGTCGCGTGATGACCCGCGCAGCCTCACCCGCACTTGCCCTGCTTGCCCACAGCACCGCGGTCGGCGACATGCTCACAGCACACCTTCAACGAACGGCACGCGCGGCGCTGCCTGGCGCTCGTCGATGACCGGACGCGCGAACTCGAAGCGTCGCGCGCGCCGTCGAGGTTGGTCACCGCGTGCGCGCTGAACCATGCGCACCAAGCGCGCGTTCAGCTGTGCGCGCAGACGCCGTGCGTTGCGTCGCTCGCTCAGCGTTCGACGTGCGCGGCGTCGTTCAATGGCGCGAGCGCAGCGCCGGGAGCGTTGAGTCCGCAGCCCGGTGGGCGTGCAAG
>CAYHRR010000247.1:0-6505 GCA_964358875.1 uncultured Planctomycetaceae bacterium
ATTGCGCAGCGCATCGCCGGCCTCGAACTCAACTCGGGCTGGCCGTTGCGTTGGGTGTTGTGGGCGGTCGCCTTGGCGATCGGCATCCATCACATCGTCGCCTACGCGCGGCGTGTGAAGCGCGATCCGGCGCGCAGCTTGGTCGTCGACATCGCGCTCGCCAAGGCCGAGGCTCCCTACGACGGGCCGTTCACCGTGCGACACACGCTGCTGCTTGCGCTGTTTGCGCTCGGCGTCGGCGTGTTCGTGTGGGGGAGTTCCGAGCGCGGCTGGGAATTCGTCGAACTGACTTCGATCTTGTTCGGCGTGGCGCTGGCCGCGGCACTGCTCGGACCGCTCTCGCCCAACCGCACGGCGCGCGAGTTCTGCAAGGGCGCTGCGGAGATGACGACGACGGGATTGCTGATCGGTTTTGCGAAGACGATTCAGGTCGTGCTCGAGGACGGGCACATCACCGACACGGTGGTCAACGCGATCGCAGAGCCGCTGCAGCATTTGGGTCCGGATCTCTCGGCCGTCGGCATGCTCGGCGTGCAAAGCGCGACCAACCTGTTCATTCCGTCGGGCTCGGCGCAGGCCTACGTCACCATGCCGCTGATGACGCCGCTCGCAGATCTCACCGGCGTGTCGCGCCAAGTCGCGGTGCTCGCCTTCCAGTGCGGCGACGGGCTGACGAACATGGTCATCCCGACGAACGCCGTGCTGATGGGTGTGCTCGCGCTCGGATGTGTTCCCTACCAACGCTGGCTGCGCTTCATCCTGCCGCTGATCGCGAAGCTCGTCGTTTTGTTCGCCGTGACCTTGATCCTCGCCAATCGCTTCGGATTTTGACCATGTCACTCGAGCCTGGAGATCGTGCGTTGTTCCTGCGTCGCGCTCTGCGCAAGCGCTGTCCGCAATGCGGCAACGGCGCGTTGTTTCGCGGCTTCGCGCGCCTCAACGACGGCTGCCCGAGTTGCGCGCTCGTGTTCCGGCGCGAAAGCGGCTCGCAGACGGGCGCGATGTACGTTTCGGCGGTCGTCACCGAAATGGCCGCGATGGCCATGGCGCTCGCCATGTACTTCTTCACCGACTGGAGCACGCCCGTCGCGCTCACCGTCGGCACGCTGTTCATTCTCGTCTTCAGCTACCTGTTCCTGCCCGTAGCGATGGCCTGCTGGACGGCCGTCGAGTACGCGACCGACGTGGCGAACGCCGAGAAATGGGTGCAGCCGCGGCGCTGAGGTGCCGAGCGCGAATCTCATTCGCTGAACACGTTGCGTGCGCGCCACGCGAGCCACAGCGTCTGCGCGAGGTTGCCGAGAGTGAGCATCGCGGCGGCAGAGGCGAGGCCGAAGCCGACTTCGAAGTGCACGCACGCCGCGAGTCCGAGCGCTGTCGTCGCCAGCGAGAGGGCCACGCTCTCGGTGACGGCGCGCGTGCGTCGCCGTTGTACGAGCGCGCCTTGGTAGAAGCTCTGCACGACGTTGAGCGCGGGCAGCAGCAAAGCGAAAACGAGCGCGGCAGCACCGAGGCTCGCCAACGACGGGTCGAGGTGACACCAACCTTCGAACCACAGCCGCGCCAGCGGCGTGAAGCTCACGAGCGCGAGCAGCACGGTCGTAGCGAGCGCGAGCTTCCACGTGAACGAGCGCAGTGCGCGCACTCCGCCGGGCGTTCCGATCAGCGCGACCACGACTTCGTTGAAGGCGAGGCCGAGCGCGCGCGTCAGGAACACCAAGCCGTGGAACGCCGGCCAAACGGCGAGCGAATCGAAAGCACGCGGCATGCGCGACATCGCGGCAGCGCCGATCGGTTGAGCGAGCAACGTCACGAGCGGCGTCAACGCGAGCGGCGCGTAGAAGCGCAGGAACACGGAGCGCGTCAACGGCGGCGCGCCGCTCGGCGCGTCGCGGAGCCGTTCGCGCAGGACGGGTTGAACGCACCAGCCGATGAAGGCCGCTTCGGCGAGCACGCCTGCAGACACGGCGCTCGCTCCGACCGCGATGCCGCTGAAACCGCCGTGCGCGAAGCCGGCCGCGAGCACGACCGCGTTCGCGAGCAAGCGCACGAGCGTTCCGACGCCGATCGCACGCGAGCGCCCGCAGCGGATCAACACGCCCTGCTGGAAGCGCCGGTAAGCGATCGACCACGTCCAAGGCGTCATCAGCAGGAACCCGAGGCGCGCAGGTTCGAGCACTGCGGCCGGCGCTCCGATCCAGCGCAGCGCGATGACGTCGAAGAGCGGCGTCAAGGCGACGGTCAAGTGCACGACGGTCAGCGCCGCACCGGCGGCCAGCATGAAGCGCCGGACCTTGAGGTAGCTCGCCCAGTCGACGCACAAGGCCGTCGACGCCGCGAGCAACATGATGATCGGGGCCTCGATCGCAAGTGCGATCGGAAACACGACGGCGCCGTAAGCGGCCAGGTTCACCTTCGCGTCGCTCATGCGCGCCACGACCGCCGTGAACAGCGGCAAGTCGGCGCCCATCAAGAGCCAACTCGCCGCGAGTGGCCACCACAGACGCACGATGTGCGCGACGCTCAAGCGCTCCGCGGCTGCGCCGTCAAGCCCGTCGGGTTCGCTTTCGGCCAAGCGCGAGAGCATGCGCGACGCGCGCGCCGCGTGGAAGTCGTGAGCCGTGCTCGACCGCGCGTCGATACGCATCCCTGCGGAGGCGAAAGGGCGCGATCGGGGGCTTTACGAGCGGGATCGAATGTGGACAATCCCGCCTCCCCGAAAGGACCGATGAGATGACCTACGTCGTTGCCGAACCGTGCATCAAGTGCAAGTACACCGACTGCGTGGACGTGTGTCCGGTCGATTGCTTCTACGAGGGTGAGAACTTCCTCGTGATCAACCCCGACGAGTGCATCGACTGCGGCGCCTGCGTGCCGGAGTGCCCGACGGAAGCGATCTTCAGCGAGGACGACCTCCCCGAGAAGTGGGCCGAGTACAAGGCGCTCAACGTCAAGCTGGCGAGCACCTGGACCACGATCACGTCCAAGAAGGACGCGATGCCCGAGGCCGACGAGTTCAAGTCGGTCGAGTCCAAGCGCGCGCTGCTGTCGGAGAAGCCCTTCAAGGGCTGAGAAGTTCCTTCCACTTCTCCCCTCCACGGCCGGAGCACTGCCCGTGCAGCTCCGGCCGCTTCGTAGACATGCCGACGTCGCCGCCGCGCCGGCGACCGTGGGGTAGGTTTCGGCATGAGTTCCCCCGACTCCGCGCCGGAGCTGTGGCTGCGTTTGGACGAAGCCGCACAGCGCTTGGGTGTGACGCCGCAATCCCTGTGGGCGCGCCTCGAGGCCGAGCACGTTTCGGTGCGGCGCACGCAACTCGACGGACGCGACGTTTCGAGCGTGCGCGCGCGCGATGTCGGACTCGCGCCTCTCGGTGCCGCGCCTGCGTCGCCGACATCGAGCGTGCCGCATTCAGCGAGCGCAGAGCCCGAGGGACGCACTTCGATTTGGGCTCAGATCGAAGCCCTGCGCGCAGAGCGGGACCTGCTCGAGCAAACGCTGACGCGCGTGTTGCAGGAACGCGCGGAACGCGAAGCACTCGAACGCACGATGTTCGGAAATCTCGGCGTCGAGCTCGACGATCTCCGCGCGCGCTGCGCTGCCGTCGGCGCGAGTGCGCAAGAGGAACGTCGCCGCAACGCCGAATTGGACGCACGCCTGGCGCAGTTCGAAAGCGAGCTGCGCTCGACGCGCGACGAACGTGACGCGGCGCGGCAAGCCGGTTTGAGCGCGCGTTTGCACGCCGATGAAATCGAGCGTGCGCGCGCCGACGAGTTGATGCTCGAACGCATCCGGCGGCGGCGACTCGAAAGCGAACTGGAAGTCCTGCGTCGCGCCGAGAGCGCCAACCAGCGCTACTTGGATCGCATCGAGCAGCGCCTGCGACAATTCGAGCGGCCCAATCGCGCCGGTTGAGCGCGCGCGGCGTAGCGCACCTAGGACGTCGCAACTACGCTGGCTCGGCGATCGACGGCGCTCACTCGGGCGCGCGCGTCGCCAACCCCTTTCCGGAGTCGCTCCCATGTCGCGCGGTTACGTCAGCCCTTCCGCACCCTCGATGCTGTTTGCGGCCGTCGCCGCGCTCGTCTTCGCGCTGCCGGCCCGCGCCCAGGATCCGCCGCCCTCCGTGCAGGTCGCGATGCCGATCGACAGCGGTCTGCACTCGAACGACGGAACGCAGCCGGCCGTCGTGCTGTCGTTCCCGGTGGTCGTCGACGGCGCGAGCTGGATGCGCCTGTCGTTCGCGGAGGTCACGCTTTCGGGCGACGTTCTAGCGGGAACGGGCGCGCTGTTGCGCGTGACGTCGCTGCACGACGGCGCGGTGCAGGAGCTGAATTCGATCCACGTCGAGCAATGGCGCAAGACCAGCGCCTACTTCAACGGCGACGCGCTGCTCGTCGAAGTCGTAGCACTTCCCGGAACGGGCGCGTCGCGCGTCGTGCTCGCCTCGGTGACCGCCGACATCTCCGGCGGGATTCCCGAGTCGATCTGCGGAGCGGCGGACGACCGCGTGCTGTCGAACGACGCGCGTCAAGGTCGACTGCTGCCGATCGGATGCACGGGTTGGCTGATCAACGACTGCAACAGTTGCGCGCTGACGGCGGGCCACTGTTCCACCGCGAGCCTGCAGGTGATCGAGTTCAACGTGCCGCTGTCGACCGCGACCGGCGCGCTGGTCCACCCCGGACCGAACGATCAGTACTCCGTCGACACGAGCTCGCTGCAAACCAACGGCGGCCTCGGTGTCGGCAACGACTGGGGCTACTTCGGTTGCTTCGCCAACTCGAACACCGGGCTCACTCCCTTCCAGTCGCAGGGACAGCGCTATGCCTTGGCCTTGCCGCCGCCGTTCAACGCCACGGAGGCGATCCGCATCACGGGCTACGGCACGCGCAGCGCGCCGGCCACCTACAACCAAGCGCAAGAGACGCACGTCGGTCCGTGGGTGACGAACTCGGGCACGACCTTGCAGTACGCGACCGACACGACGGGCGGGAATTCCGGCTCGCCGATCCTGCACGAACCGACCGGCAACGCGATCGGCATCCACACGCACGGTGGCTGTACGACGAGCGGTGGTCAGAACAGCGGCACCGGCTCCAACCATGCCGGACTGCAAGCTGCGCTCGGCGTGCCGCTCGGAATTTGCGCTGCGGGCATCAGCGTCGTCGGCGGGCCACCGACATCGATGACGATCGGCCAGGCGACGAACGTGACCGTTCAAGTTGCCGGAAGCGTCGTCGCCGGAAGCGCAACGATGCACTACCGCTACCAAGGCGGCGTCTTCGCGGCACAGACGATGACCTCAGCCGGTGGCGCGCTCTACACGGGAACGCTGCCCGCACCGGTTTGCGGCGACACCCCGCAGTTCTATTTCAGCGTCCAGCACGTCACCTGCGGAACGCTCACACAACCGTCCGGCGCGCCGACGAGTTTCTACGCGGCGTCGCTCGGCGGCGGAGTCGCCGTCGATGTGTTCGTCGACGATTTCCAAACCGATTTGGGCTGGACGACGTCCTTCAGCGGCGCGACGAGCGGCCAGTGGCAGCGCGGCGTGCCGGTGAACGACGCCGCATGGGCCTACGATCCGACGAGCGACGGCGACGGCTCGGGATCGTGCTGGCTCACGCAAAACCAGGCCGGAAACACCGATGTCGACGGAGGCTCGGTCACGCTGACTTCGCCGGCGCTCGACATGCAGGGTGGGAGCTGCGAGGTCGCGTACCGCTACTACCTGACGCTGACCGTTGCCGACAGCATCGATCGCCTGCTGGTCGAGATGTCGCAGAACGGCGCGGCCGGTCCGTGGAGCGCCGTGGCTTCGCACACGACCGACGGTGCGCTCGGATGGCGCGCGAACAGCGTCACCGCAGCGCAAATCGCCGCCGCCGGATTGTCGTTCACGGCCGACATGCGCGTGCGCTTCACGGCGAACGACAGCGGCGCTGCGAGCATCGTCGAGGCCGGCGTCGACGGCTTCGTCGTCACGCGCCGTACTTGCGCGGTGTTCGTCAACTACTGCCAAAGCGGAGCCAACGCCTCGCTGATCAGCGCGACCGGCAGTTCGAGCGTCGCCGCGAACGACCTTGTGCTGCATGCGAGCAACGTGCCGTCGTTCCAGAACGGCTTGTTCTATTTCTCGCCCGCGAAGATGAACGTGCCCTTCGGCAACGGCAGGCGCTGCGTCGCTTCGCCGGTCATGCGCCTGCCGATCGTGTCGAGCGGAGCCGGCTCGACGCTCGACTACGCGGTCGACAACTCCGCGCCGCAGTTCGCGGGCTTGCAGGCCGGCGACTTGCTCAATTTCCAAGCGTGGTTCCGCGACGGCACGGGGCTCTACGACTTGTCCGACGGATTGCAGATCGTGTTCGTGCCTTGAGACTGCGCGGCGCTCGCGCCATGCTTCGCCGGCCGCTGCACCCGTGACTCGGGTGCGGCGGCCGGCTTCATAAGGCACCCTCATGGAAACGCAATTGATCGAGTTCTTAGAGCACGTCATCCAACC
>CAYHRR010000248.1:0-1320 GCA_964358875.1 uncultured Planctomycetaceae bacterium
GTGATCCAAAAGAACCGCAGTTGGTGACCGGGGACTTCATCCCCTGTGAAAAGGACGTTGAATTGATCCAGGCGGCGCAGAAAGCGCTCGATGACGTTCGAGGCAAGCTCGAACCCATCCTGGCCCAGGTGTCGGACACCCTGGAGAATGTCAATAGCATCACGCGCAAGATCGATGCGGGGGATGGCACCGCGGGACGGTTGTTGTCGGACAAGCGGATGGTTTCTCGAGGAACACGCCGGTGCCGCGCGCGACGGCGGTCAGCGGATCGGGTCCGATGCGCGCCGGGATGCCGAGCGCGTCGCCCATCGCTTCGGCGATGCCGAGCAAGAGCGCGCCGCCGCCGACCAAGGTGACGCCGGTGTCGACGATGTCGGCCGAGAGTTCGGGCGGCGCCTCTTCGAGCACGGCGCGCGTCGCCTCGCAGATTTGGCGCACGGGCTCGCTCAAGGCCTCGCGGATCTCGATCGACGTCACGCTCGTGCGCCGCGGCAAGCCGCTGATCGTGTCGCGCCCCTTGACCTCCATCGACAGTTCTTGCTGCATCGGCCAGGCCGAGCCGATGGTCAGCTTGATCTTCTCGGCCGTCAGCTCGCCGATGGCGAGGTTGTGGTGGCGGCGCATGTGATTGACGATCGCTTCATCGAGCTCGTCGCCCGCGATGCGCAGGCTGGTCGCTGCCACTTCGCCGGCGCGGGCGAGCACCGCGATCTCGGTCGTGCCGCCGCCGATGTCGACGATCAGCGAACCGCGCGGATCGGTGACCGGCAACTCACAGCCGATGCCCGCCGCCATGGTCTCGTTGATCAAGAACACGCGCCGCGCTCCGGCGCGCTCGGCGGAGTGGATCACAGCGCGGCGTTCGACCGCGGTGATGCCGTAGGGCACGGCGATCACGACCTGCGGCTTCACCCAGGTGCGGCCTTCGTGCACCTTCGTGATGAAGTAGCGGAGCATGCGCTCGGTGACTTCGAAGTCGGCGATCACGCCGTCACGCAACGGCCGGATCGCTTCGATGTTGCCCGGCGTCTTGCCGAGCATGGCCTTGGCCGTGTTGCCGACCGCCATGCCGTCGAGCAGCTCCTCGTTGGTCCCCTTCTTGACCGCGACGACGCTCGGCTCGTTGAGGATGATGCCCCGGCCGCGCACGCACACGAGTGTGTTGGCGGTGCCGAGGTCGATGCCCATGTCGACCGAGAATCGGCCGAGCGCCCATTCCAGAGGCTTGAAAACACTCCCCACGACCGATGCTCCCAGTTCGATTCCGCAGGCCAATTCGCGGCCAGATCGCGCGACGATGAACTCCCACGCGCGTCGAGC
>CAYHRR010000248.1:1420-6501 GCA_964358875.1 uncultured Planctomycetaceae bacterium
CGCAGGCCAATTCGCGGCCAGATCGCGCGACGATGAACTCCCACGCGCGTCGAGCCAGCGCTCGCCTCGGCGTGGGAGGGTGAACTCCCACGCGCGTCGAGCGGACGCCCGACCTCGGCGCGGGAGCGCGAAGGAGTGCGGATTCTAAGCACGTGCGCGCTGCGAAGCATGGACGCGGGCGAATCTCTCGCGCGTCGCGCGCGGAAAAGAGCGCGGCCGCCGTCCGGAGTTCCGGGCGGCGGCCGCGTTGGATTCGTCGCGCGTCGGATCTGGCGCGCTTTGGATCTGGCCCGCGTGTGCGGACTAACCCTTGAAGAAGATCCCCTTGCCCAAGGGCCCGAGTTCGTGGTCGACCATCAAGATCGCCGCGATCAGGAGCAGGGTCGTGAGGATCGCGACTCCGCCTTCGAAGCCGAGGCCCGACTTGGCGTCGGACGCGTCGGCGGTCTTGGTCGTCTTGGCGGTGACTTTGGCGGCCGGCTTGCCGGCGCGCGAGGTGCTCTTGGCCATGTGCTGGACTCCGTGGTTGGTTTCGAGGGGTCCGAAGCGGCTTAGAGGCGCGTCGTGGCGCTGTCGCCCGACGTCATCGTGGTGCCGGACTTGGCGAAGGTGATCAGGGCCGAGCACATGTCGGCGTGGACGGTCTCGACGCGGACTTGGCCCTTGTAGACGCCGCCCGAGTAGACCTCGAAGGTGAAGCCCGCTTGGACGCCGGCGTTCGAGCCCTTGTTGAGCGCGATCAAGCCCGGCTTGAGGCTGTAGTCGGCCTTGACGACCGAGGCTTCGATCTGCGGCAGGGCTTGGCCCGCCTTGGTGTTGGCGCCCGTGACCGCGATGATGCTGGCGAGTTCGGTCTTGGTCGAGTCGAGCTCGCCCTTGGTCGACTTCAGCGACTTCTCGAGGGAGGCGATCTCCATCTCGGCCTTGGTGCGGTTCTCGTCGGCTTCGCGGCGCGCGTCCGCTTCCGCTTCACCCTTGCGCTTGGCGTCGTCGCGTTGCGTCGCCATGTCGCGCGCTTCGGCCATCGCGCGGTCCTTGGCCTCTTCGATCGACTTGAGCTGCGTGGTCAGCCCGGTCATCGACTCGTTGATCTTGGCGACGTCCGAGCGCAGGCCGTCGTTGGCGCGCTTGGCGGCGTCGAGCTCTTCCTTGTTGCGCTTGGAATCGCTCTCGAATTGATCGCGCTCGGCGCGCGTTTGATCCTTGACGGTGCGCTCGGTCGTCAGCGCTGTGCGCGCGTCCGACAGTTCCTTGTCCACGCCGGCCTTGGCCGCCGTCATGACGGCGACTTCGTCAGCGTGCTTCTTGTTCAACTCCGCCGTCTTGTTGAGCGAATTGGACGCCCAGCCGACGAAGGCGCCAGCGAGGATGAGGTTGAGAACGAGGAAAATCTTGCCGATGGTGCTCATACGTCTCCGGAAGAGGCGGGGGTTCCGATTGTTGCCCTGTTTGCCGCCCAGGCTTGTGGGGACCGGCTCGCGCCGGAATGGGGCGGGCCTAACGGGCTCGGGCGGACTGACGGGGGTGGGACAAGTGGGGCGGGAGTATAGGAGGGATCCTTTCGAGGGGTCAAGGATCGCCACCGACTCCGTGGAGGAAAGGTGAAGCCGTGTGACTGCACCGGGTTGTGAGTATCCGCCGTGCCGCGCGGGTAACCGATCGCGCTGCGCGAGCTCACTTGGCGCGAGCCGGCGCGCTGTCCTTGAACCACATGAGGAGGAGCAACAGCGGCGCGGCGCTCCACAGCGCGAGCCACAACAGTTCGAAGCGCACGAAGGGTGTCGCCAAGCGCGGGTGCGCGGGGTCGTCGACGACCTCGAAGGGCGACCAGGCACCGTCGGCGGGCACCGGCACGACGACGCGCAACACGCCGCGCACCATGCGGTCGTCGCCGTCCGCGCCGCGAAGGCGCGCGACTTCGCTGCCGTCGGGCCGGATCACGGTCGAGACGCCCGACTGCGTCGCGCGCACGACCGAGCGGCCGGTCGAAAGGGCTTCGAGCCGCGAAAAGGCCACCATTTGATGGGCTTCCTGCGAGTGCTCGAACCAAGCCTCGTTGGACAGCACGACGTGGAAGTCGACGTCGTGCTCGCGCGCCGGTCGCGTGAAGACGTCGTCGAAGGCGTTGTCGAAGCACACGCTCAGGCCGCAGCGGTAGGTCCGGCCGTCGCGGGTTTGGATGGAGAGCACCGGCTCCTCGCCCGCGGGGCCGACGAAGTCGGGGATGTACTTGGCGAGCTCGAAGATGCGCTCGCGCACCCAGCCGAAGCGCTCGAGCCCGAGCATCGTTTCAGCGCCGGGCACGAGGTGGCGCTTGCTGAACGGGCCGCGCCGCTCGCGCCCCGGGCCCGTCCACAACAGGGCCGAGTTCTTGAAACGCAGCGCGTCCGAGGTCGCCGTCATGAACTCCGCGCCGGCCAGGAATTGCGTACCTGCGGGCAAGGCGCCGTGGCCTTCGAAGGGCGGCGCGCCGAACAGCATGCCGTCGATCCAATCGTGCTCGTGCTTGCGCCAGGCCTCGATCTCACTCGCCGTCAGGTCGGTCTGCCGCCATTCGGCGAGCTTGGCGCCGCGCTCGACCGCGGCGTCGACCTGCGTGTCGAGAATCCACAGGCGCACCATCGTCTCGGCCCACACCACGACGTCGGGCGGAGCTTCGCCGGCCTTGGCCGCATCCGCGCAACCTTGGCGCGTCATCTCGATCTGCTCGAGCATCATGTCGCGCGAACCGGTCGACTCTTGTTTGCGTTTCTGCTCGTAGCCGGGCTGCACGAGCATCAGGCGCGGCCCGTCGACCGTGACCGGCGCCGGCACCAAACGCCCGAGCCAAATCGCGCCGGCCATGAGCACCAAGGTGAGCGCCAGCGACGGCCAAGGCACGCCCGGCGCGGATTTGCTCCCGCCGAGCGGCCGCTTCCACTCCCACAGGTCCGCGAGCGCACCGCCGAGCGAGGCGAGGACCATGCTCAACCCACCGATCCCCCACACCCGCGCCGAGCCGTTGATCCAGCTCTGATCGTGCAGGTAGGTGCCCAAGCGCATCCATTGGATGCCGAAGGGCGGTTCGAGCTGTCCGCGCAGCGTTTCGATCATCATCCAGGCGAGCGGCGCTGCGGCGGCGAGCGGTAGGCGACGCGCAAAACGCCGCAGGGCCCAGCCTTGGACGATCACCCACAGCCCGAAGGCCGGCCCGATGTAGGCGAGCGTTCCCTCCCATACATAGGCGGCCCACGAGCACAGGCCGATCCAGCCGAGGGCGCCGGTCAGCCACTCGATGCCGGCGGCCCAGCGCCCGGGTCGGCTCGCGTAGCGCGCCCAAAACGCGACGCCGAGCACCGCGAGCGGCCACAGCCCGTTCTCGGTCGCCACTCCCGGGCTGGCGACCCACAGCAAGGCGAAACCGACGAGCGTGCCGAGCAGACGTGCGCTGCGGGAGAGTTCCATCGCGCGGCGTACGTTAGCAGGTGCTCCCGCGCGGATCGCACGTCGCGAGCCGCACGTCGCGAGCGAAGTCCGCGATCGCGCGCGTCGCGACGGAGCTACGGCACGCTCAACCGATCGAGCGCCACTCCAACAGATCGCCGGGAGCGAGCGCGTGATCGATAGGCACGACGGCGAGGGCTTCGCTGTGCGAGATTCCTACGACGTCGGCCGAACCGTTCCACTTCACGGGCTCGAGGCGCGGCACACCGTCGTCGCCGACCTGCACGACGACCGGGAGGTACTGCTCGCGCTCGTTCGCAGCGCGCGCGTTGCCGCACCAACGGCCGCGAGCGCGCGGGGCGAGCACGTGCTCGCGCAACTCGCCGCCGAGCAGGCGCAGCGTCGGTGCGACGAACACCTCGTGGTTGACGAGGCACGACACCGGATTGCCCGGCAGTCCGAAGACCGGCACCGCGCCGCGCGCACCGAACCACAGCGGTTTTCCGGGCTTGATCGCGACCTTGTGGAACACTCCGAGCACGCCGCAGCGTTCGAGCGCGGCGCCGACGAGGTCGTACTTGCCCATCGAAACGCCGCCGGTGGTGATCAAGGCGTCGCACACCTCGAGCGCTTCCGCGAAGGCCGCTTCGAGCTCGCGCTCGTCGTCGCGCACGACGCCGCGCCGCACGATTTCGGCTCCGGCGGCGCGCGCCATCGCCGCGAGGTGCAGCGTGTTGCCTTCGCGGATTTGTCCGACGCCCGGCTTCGCGCTCGGCGGCACGAGCTCGTCACCGCTGGTCAACACCGCGACGCGCGGACGGCGAAAGACGGGCACGGGCTCGCAACCGACGGCGGCGAGCACGGCGAGGTCGACCGAGCGCAGACGCCGACCCGGCGCCATCACGCGCGCTCCGACGGCGAGGTCCATGCCGCGGCTACAGATGTTTTGCAGCACGCGCGGCCGGTCGACGAGCACGACCGCGTGCGGCTCGGCGGCGGGGCGCGAGTGCTCGACGATCACCACCGCATCGCAGGCGCTCGGAACCTCGGCGCCGGTGTAGATCGCGACGCAGGCTCCGCGCGGGATCGGTCCGCCGAACGGTGCGCCGGCGCGCGCTTCCCCCACCACGCGCAGAGTGCGTTCGCCGACGCCCTCGAAGTCCGCGCTGTGGACCGCAAAGCCGTCCATCGCGCTCTTCTCGAAGGGCGGAAGGTCGATGTCGGAAGCGAGCTCGCGCGCCAGCACGCGCCCGACGGCGTGTTCGAGCGGCACGTTTTCGAGCGCCTGGGTCGGCACGACGGCGTCCAAAATGCGCCGCAAGGCATCGCTCGGCTTCTGCATGGTGAACGGCGGAGCTTAGTGCGCCCGCTTCCGAGAAGCTCGCCGTCAGCGGCGCGCCGGCCGCGTTCGAGCTGCGCACGCAATGCAAGCTCGACGTTGCAGCACCATGCGCCGTGACGAGTTCATTCGGCGGGCTGTTAGCCTGCGTGCCCTTCGCCCTCCGCACTCCTTCAGGCATCCCGAGATGAGTCTTTCCCGGCGCGAGCCCCGCCTCGCCGCGTGTGTGTGTTTCTCCTTCGCCGCGCTGGCCGGCGTTGCGTTGCAGGCCTGCAGTCCGTCGAGCAACGCGTCGAAGGACGAGGCCTTTGCCGGCGTC
>CAYHRR010000249.1:0-6493 GCA_964358875.1 uncultured Planctomycetaceae bacterium
ATCGGTGCCTCACTTCCTTCGAAGTGAACGGCGAGTCTCCGCCGCGCCATCTTCCAGGACTAAGCCTCGTCGGTGACGTCGATCGCGACGGACGGCGTGACTTGATCGTGCGGTCGGAGGGACGCGCACCGGGTGGCGGAACGATCGTCTCGTCGTCCGACGGTCGACGCATCGGCGGCCTCGCTGAGGGCGCGAGCTTCGCGGGCTGTATCGGAGATGTCGACGGCGACGGTCTCGATGATTTGCTTGCGTGGCGCGACGGCGGAACGCGGCCGGAACCGCGCTGGGAGATCGTGACGGCGTGCGATGTCATTCCCGTCTGGCCGGACGCCACGGACTACGGCTGGTGCTGGACCGGCACCGACTTCGACGGAGACGGAGTGCGGGAGCTGCTGCGCGCATCCGAAGGCGGTCGTACCCAGGTGACGGCGCTCGACGCGCGCCGACAGTGTGCGTGCTCCATCCTGTCTTCCGCGATGTCGGGCTGGCCGCGGCAATACGAGTACGAGGACATCGCGTCCGTCGATCTCGATGCGGACGGCCGCAGCGAGCAGATCGTGTTGCTGTGCCGCCCGTACGACGAGGGCGAGGTGGCTCTCGGTTGTGCGCTGCTGTCGGGCGCCACTCTAAAGGCGTCGGCGAGCAGGGAACTGGATGTGAACGAACCCAGCCGCAGCTACCACGGTGTGCTCGATTTTCGCGTCGCATGTGTGGGGGACCTGGACGGAGACGGGACGAGCGATTTCGTCCTCGCGCTTCCGTCGCACGCGTTCTTTCCGCCGTCCGGAGTCGTCGCTCTCTCAGGTTGCGACCTGCACGAAATCTGGCGCCGCGATGACCTGTTCGATGTGGAGCGATCACGGAACGGGGGCGACGTGAGTTCGGGCGAGCGACTGAGCCGCGCAGCCGACCGCGTGCCCGATCGCGACGGCGACGGAGTGCCCGACGTGCTGTGCTCCGACATCGACAGCGGTTTGTTCGTGCTGTCCGGCCGCACGGGCGTGTTGTTGAAGCGCTTCGATCCCTAGCTCACGCCTTCGCGAGCCCGTGCGCATGCACGCGCCACGCGCGTTCGAGCACTTCTTCGCCGTCGGCGAAGGCGTCGATGACGACGCGGCCGCGCATCACTTTGGCGCTGAGTTCGGTCTTCACGCCGCGTTCGCCGCGCGACACTCCGTCGTCCTCATAGAGGCGGCCGACAGCGCGTTGGCGCGCGTCGAAGAAGACGTGCAACTCGAGCTCCTCGCCGAGTTGCGCGCCGGTGTGCAACTTCGACGGCTTCGTCGCGATGATCGAACCTGCGCGCGCGAAGACCGGCGTGCGGCCGAGCGGCGCATCGATCGTGTAGCGGCCGGGCGCAAGCAGGTCGACGCCGTCAGGGAACAGAAACCAACCGCCGCTCGAAGTCGGCGGCAGCAAGACCTCGCGCTTCGTCGCGCCTTCGTGCACGACGGGCGCGACGACGAGATCCGCGCCGAGCATGAATTGGTCGTCGACATCGCGCAGCGCCGGATCGCGCGCGTCGGCGAAGAACATCGGCCGTGCGATAGGAGCTCCGCTCGCGGCCGCTTCGTGGAACAGCGTGTAGAGCGTCGGCATGAGCTGCATGCGCCGCTCGAGCGCGGCCTTGACTGCGCGCTCGATCTCGCCGCCGAAGGACCAGGGTTCCTTGCGGCAGGCGCTCTTGTCGGAGTGTCCGCGCGCGAAGGGCAAGTACGCGCCGAGCTCGAACCAGCGCGCGAACAATTCGCCCGACGGATCGCCGTCGAAGCCGCCGATGTCGGCACCGCTGAACGGTTGTCCCGACAATCCGAGCGACAGCACCATCGGAATCGACCAACGCAGATCGTCCCAAGTCGCTTGGTTGTCGCCGGTCCAGGTCGCGGCGAAGCGCGCACCGCCGCCGTGACTCGCGCGCGTCAACACGAAGGGCCGTTCCGTCGGTTGTGCGTCGAGCAAACCTTCACGCGTCGCTTGCGCCATCAACTGGCCATAGAGGTTGTGGAATTTCGCGTGCGTGCCGCCGCCTAGGCCGCGGTGTTGCGCGCTCATGGGCAAGGTCCTCGTCGGCGTACGGAACACGCTCGGCTCGTTCATGTCGTTCCAAAGGCCGGCGACGCCGCACGCCGCGAAGCTCTCGACGAGCCCTGCCCACCAATCGCGCGTCGCTCCGCGCGTGAAGTCCGGAAAGTGACAAATGCCCGGCCAAACACGGCCTTTCGCCGGAGTGCCCGCCGCGTCGAGCACGAAGTGCGCACCCGCGAGACCGCTGTCGTAAGGCGCGTAGCCACGCGCGACCGCGAGGCCCGGATCGACTGTCGCGACGACGCGGAAGCCTTGTTCACGCAAGTCGGCGATCAACTTCGTCGGATCAGGAAAACGCGCAGCGTCCCAGGTGAACGAGCGCTGCCGATCCATGTGATCGATGTCGAGCCAGATGGCGTCGCACGGGATGTGCTTCGAACGCAGCTTGCGCGCGAGCTCGCGCACTTCGGCTTCGTCCATGTAGGACCAACGGCATTGGTGGTAGCCGAGTGACCACAGCGGCGGCAGTTCGATGCGGCCGGTGAGCTCGGTGAGCGCGCGCAGCACGTCGCGCGGATGCGCACCTTCGAGGAGCCACACGTCGAAGGGTTCGTCCTCGAAGGCGAACTCGACGCCGTCGCTCGCGAAACGGACGACGCCGCGTCGAATGCTGTCGGCGAGCACTCCGACGCAGCTGCCGTCGCTGCGCAGCGCGAGCGCGAAGGGATGCGACGAGTACAGCGCCGGCGTGTGCTCGCCGTAGCGGTAGCTGTCGGTGTTCCACAGCTCGAGCGCGCGACCGGTGCGCAGAAGATTGCCTGCGGCTTGGCCGCCGCCGTAGAGCTGAACGGGCGCGTCGAAAGCGATCTGCGCGCGCACCGTCGCGCCGTCGTACTCGAAGCCCGCGCGCGGCGCGTCGGAGGCGCGTTCTTCGCTGAGACTCTCGAGAGTTGGGACATTCGCAAGCGCGAGCGACGGCTGCTGCGGCGTCGCTCCTCCGCTGAGCGTGGGGCGAACGACCGTCGCCTTGACACCGCTCGCTTCGAGCGTTGCGCGCAAGTGCGCGACGTGCGCGACTCCGCCGGCATCGAGCGGCATCGAAGCGAGCGAACCGACACCCTCTTGACCGTGGAAACGACGCTTGCGGGGAGCCATGGGCCTCTAGTCGCGCGCCGTGACGCGCCGTTGCTGCAGAACGAAGATGCCGCGCGGAACGGCGGGATATGCGGCGTCGCGCGCGACGAGCGCAGCGTCGACGAAGTCGATCGCTCGAGTGAACGAGGACGCGGCTGTTCGCGATCGCGGTTGCACGAGGTTTTCCGACGAGCGGTCGCTCTGCAAAGGTCGAAGAGCACCCGCGCATGTGCCGACGTGTCGTCGTTTCATCACGCGTGCGACGGCGTCGAAGGCGAATCGGCCGGAGCGTGACGCGGCATGCGCCCGCACGCCGCGTGTGAACGCGATAAGCGCGTCCAGCGAGGTCGCTCGCGCTGCGCCCGTGTGGTTGCCGAGATCTGCAGGCCGGTGTGGCGCCGATTCGAAGAGAGCTCGGTGAGCCGCGACGTCGAAGCGTCGTTGAAGGCGCTGCTGGTTCATGGAGGACGGCGCAACTTAGCGGCGCCGCAGGAAGCGCTCTACAGCGGCCCGCGACAAACGCGCCGTTGACCGATGTCTACGTGTCGCGTTCTGCTGCGAATTTGCGCAGCTGCAGCCTGGAACGAGACGAGAGGCGACCGTTCAGCGCAACCGGCTCGCACGCGGACGCAAAGGAGTTCGACGGGCGACAGAGGGCACTTCCGTTGCTGTGCCGCGTCTCACCGTGCGGATCGCAGCGATCTCGATCGCGCGCAAACGGTGCAGCGCATTCAGGTCTCGGGGGGCGGGATGCCGATGGCTGCGCCGAGCGCCCTTTTTTTTGCGCCGACTCGGATCGTGTAGTTTCTCGCGCCGGACTCCATCCGGCATGACGACACGGCGGCGTTTCCGACGCACCCTTGGGGCCACCCACATGAAGCACTCGATCATTCTTCCGTTGCTCGCGACGCTCGCTTGTGCGTGCCGGCACGAGTACGCACCCGCTCCGGTGACGAAACCCGTGATCGCGCCGCAGACTCAGCCCGTTGCGAAGGGTCCGACCCAACCTGTCGCGACGACGAAACCGAGCGACGTCGAGGATCCGACGGCGAGCGTGAAGCTCGCGCCCGTGGTGACGCCGGCACCGAAGCCGGAACCGGTACTCAAGCCAGGGCAGTTCATCGCGCGCAAGCAGTCGCCTGAACATCCGCAGCCCGGCGATCTGGTTTCGATCCAGGAGTTCCATTCCGAAGGCGTGCTCGCGACGGAGCGCACGGAACGCGTGGTGCTCGACGGCGCGGGCAAGCCGCAACAAGTACGTCAGGGGCCGATGCGCGCGTGGCACCTCAACGGCAAGTTGAAGATCGAAGGCGGCTACGACAGCGAGGGCAAGCTCACCGGCCATTGGCGCTACTTCGACGATCAAGGCCAGCTGCAACGCGAAGGCGACTACGCCGACGGCATGCGCGAGGGCGATTGGATCGAGATCTATCCCAACGGCAAACCGCAGAGGCGCGGCTTCATCCACGTGGGTCTGCTCGAGGGTCCGTGGAAGCACTGGTACGACAACGGCCAACTCGAGGCCGAGGGCGAGTACGCCAACAACAAGCGCGAGGGCACGTGGCTGTTCTATTTTCCCGACGGCAAACCCGACGCGGCGCGCAGCGGACGCTACGTGAATCACGCGAAGGTCGAGTGAAGCGCGGGCGGTCGCGCCTCGCTCACGAGCGCACGATCGGAGGCGTTGCGTGATCCGTGGAGGGGCGGTACGAACTCGGCATGCGAGGCGCTCGCAACGTGGTCGAAGGCGCGTGCGAGCACCGGAAGTTTGCGCCGAGCGAGACGTCCTCAGCGCGCGCTGCTGATTCGGGTCGTGCTAGACGGGGATTTCAATTGTCACGTCCGGACACGTCCTGGTCGGCATCGCCGCATTTCGCGGCTGCGGCTTGAGCTTCGTCGGAACGCCGGCCGAAAGCGTCTCGGTCGTCCTCGGAATACGTGCCCACGAAGTCGAGCTGACGCCGCCTGCGAACTCGAGCTCGATGCTCGGGTCGAACGCCTCGAGATCCGAACCCTCGGACTTCGCGCGCGCTCGAAGTCGGCGGCGCCGGACTCGACGCGAACCGCGAGGGCAGCATCGGAATCGAGTGTCGGTCTACGCCTGCGCGTGCACCTGTCGAGTTCGGAGCTGCACGCGGTTCGAAGCTGGCGACGCGCGTCCTTGGCCGATCCCCAACGTGGCCTCGCACTACCGCATCCTCGACCGCACGTTCTTGCGCAACGACGTGGAGCGCACACGCTTCTCGTCGCCCGTCGGATTGCGCGACGCGTTCGCGCTCGAAATCGAGGCTTTTGCCGTGCGCGCCGGTCGATTGCGACCTGAGCGCGTCGCGCTGCTCGAAACGCTTGACGGCCGGCCGGGACTGCTCGAACTCACACGCGAGCATGCGCTCGACTGCGGTGCGGACGTGCTGGTTCCCGGCGCGGTCGAATGCGGCGCTCGCACGGTTACGGATCGCGGCGTGTTCAGCTTCGGTGCCGGCGGGCAGTTGCTGTTTCGCAGCGCAGCGTGTGCGCGGCCGGCCGACGCCTACGAAGAATGCGCGCTCGCGCTCGACTCGTTTTCCACGCGTCTCGCGGCGCACGGCATCGAGCTGGTCACGCTCGGAGCAGATCCATGGCGCAGCGCTGACGAAGTCGGATTGCAGGACACCTCAGCGACCGCGCGCTGCATCGACGCCGTGTACGGTGCAGCCGGCGGCGAAGCGTCGCGAGCGTCTCGACTCAGCGCCGCTACGCGCGTCTACATCGGCTTCGGCAGTCATGTGCTCGGGCCCATGCGCTTCCGCGCTGCGCGCGCACTTGCGGCGTTGACGACCGCGTCGTTCGCAAACTCGGCGCTCACCGAAGGAACGGGGAGTGGGCACGTCGGAGTGCGCTCTGCGTGGCGGCGCTCCGTCGATCCGAGCCGCACTTCGTTCGCGTGCGCCGCGCTTTCGACGAGCCCGCTCGACGCCTACCTCGACTTCGCGCTCGACGCACGTGTGCTGATCGTCCGCACGGCCGAGCAGTGGTTCCCGCAGTTGCGGAGCTTCACGTTTCGGCAGTGGCTGGAGCACGGACTCGACGGTGTTCATCCCGACCTCGATGATTGGCGCTTCCACTTGACGACGTTGGACCCGGATGTGAGCGCACAGGGGTGGATCGTCGTCGATGCGCAGGACGCGCAGGCGCGGCCGTACTGGAGCGTTCCGTTGGTGGTGTGGAGTGCGTTGCTCGAGGACCGCGCGGCGCTGAGTCGCGTGCTCGAACTGGGTGACGCGCAACCCGAGAGCTACGCGACCGCGGCGCGCGTGGGCCTGTGCGATCCGGTGCTCGGCGAGCGCGCGCGAGC
>CAYHRR010000250.1:0-3274 GCA_964358875.1 uncultured Planctomycetaceae bacterium
TTCGAGAAGCGCCGCATCGACTCCGTCGCGCTGCAGGCGCGCGAGCAACTCGCGCGTGCGTGCCTCGAGCTGCTCGAGCGTTGTCCCCGGCGCCGCAGTCAGCGTGATCACGAAACGCCCGGCGATTTCAGCGCAATACGAGTAGGCCGACACGCCCTTCGCCAGCACGGCGTCGATCGTCAAGGCCTTGTCGAGCACCGATGCGCGGCTCGCCGAAAGCACCATCGCGAGCATGGCGAGCGGCGCCTCGTCCGCGTCGTCTTGCGCCCGCGTCGGCCAGGCGAGCGTGAGTTGAGGGAGCTTCACTTTGTCCTCGACGACGACGCGTTGCTCGCGCGCGTTACGCACGGCGATCGGGCGCGGCCTTTCGACGGCGGGACAACGCGACAACGCACCGAACCAGCGCTCGGCCAATTCGAAGGCGCGCCCGGCGTCGACGTCTCCGGCGAGCGCGAGCGTCGCGTTGTTCGGGCCGTACCAGCGCCGAAAAAAAGCGCTGACGTCGTCGAGCGTCGCCGCGATCAAGTCCTCGTGCGATCCGATCGGCAGGTGCGCGTAGGGATGACCGACCGGGAACAGCGCGCGCGCGAGCGCCTCTTGCGCCTTCGCGTAGGGCTTGAGCTCGTAATTCTGGCGCTTTTCGTTGCGGACGACGTCGCGTTGGTTGTCGAGCTTCGCCTGCGTCATCGCATCGAGCAGAAAGCCCATGCGGTCGCTTTCGAGCCACAGCGCGAGTTCGAGCTGATTCGACGGCACCGTCTCGAAGTACAGCGTGCGATCGAAACTCGTATTGCCGTTGAGCGTGCCGCCGGCCTCGGTGATGTGCCGAAAATGGCCGTCGCTCGCGACGTTGCGCGAGCCTTGGAACAGCAAGTGCTCGAACAGGTGCGCGAAACCGGTCGCGCCCGCGAGCTCGCGCGCGCTGCCGACGTGGTAGCCGACTTGCACGGAAACCACGGGCGCCGCGCGGTCTTCGTGAGCGATCACGTGCAAGCCGTTGGCGAGCACTTCCTCGACGATTCCGAGTTCGATCCCGCGGCAGCGAAGTGTCCTGTGGGTGCGCATCGTGGTCACGTTGCGCGACAGTCTGCGCGCTGCGCGCGTCGCTTCCAAGCGACAGCGCACGCTTCACGAACACTTCTTCGAGTGGCGCGCGCACCGTCCGAAACACGGACTTCAGCGCCAGGAACGCACGAGCGAGAAGCGCAACGGCAGCGGCTCCTGGCCAGGTTGCTTGTGCGTCCACGTCGCGACGGTGTGCGCGCTGTCGACGAAGCGAACGTCGAGCGAGCTCATGTACAGGCTCTTGTCGGGATCGACGTTTGCGCCGCCGGTGAATCGAAAGCGGATCTCGTCGGGTGACTCACCGGGCTGCGCGCGCATCTGAGGCTGATTGCCGACGGCGCAGAAGTGCGTGAGCACGAGGTCCGTCCCGTCCTTGTGATAGACGGTGACCATCTCTTCGTCGGTGCCCGGGAACATCGTCTCGACGAGCGTGTTGCCCGCGCTCGCGACGTGGTAGCGAATCGTCAAACCCGCTTCGGCCGCACCGTCCTCGGCGACCGTGATCCACTCGCCTTCGAGCGTTTTCAGGCGCTCGAATTGTGCTTGCGCAGAAGCGTTGTGACCGCGGCCCGCGCTTGTGGACGCGCACGAAACGAGGAACAAGCACACGCCGAGTGCGATGAGGTTCTTCATGGAGCGGGAGTTTAGCGGGCGCGCCTGCACCGCTAGTCTGCCGCCGTGAAACTGCTGCAATTGTCGGTTGTGGTCGCGTGTTCCGTTCCGCTCGTGGCGCGACAAGTCGTTCCTCCCGCGGAACATCTCGGCCGACCGGTCGGCGTCGATTTTCAACTCGCCGATTGGCGCGAGGTGTCGAGCTACTACGAGCGCCTCGACGCTGCGAGCGCGCGCGTGACGGTCGAGCGCGCCGGCCTGACGACCGAGGGTCGCGACTTCCTCGTCGCCGTGGTGTCCAGCGAAGCGAACATCGCGCGACTTGCTGCGATCAAGGCGGCTGCGGCGCGCATCGCCGATCCGCGCGGACTCGACGCCGCCGCGAAGGCGCGCACGCTCGATGAAGCCGTGCCGATCGTGATGATCTCGATCGCCATGCACTCGACGGAGACTGCTGCGCCGCAATTCGCGCTCGAATTCGCCTGGAAACTGGCGACGAGTGACGACGAGCCGTTCAAGAGCGCGCGCGAGCAACTCGTCGTCGTGATCTTGCCGTGCACGAATCCCGACGGGCTCGATCACGTCGTCGAGTGGTGCCGCAAGGTCGTCGGCACGCCCTACGAGACCGCGGGGCTGACCGAGCTCTACCAGCACTATGCGGGACACGACAACAACCGCGACTGGTTCGCGCTGGCGCTTGACGAGACGCGCATCGTCACGCGCTTGCTCTACAAGGAATGGCATCCGCAGGTTTATTGGGACGTGCATCAACAAGGTCAGAACGCGGAGCGCCTGTTCGTGCCGCCGTTCCGCGATCCGCTCAATCCCAATCTCGATCCGACGGTGATGGCGGGCATCAACTTGCTCGGCACGCGCGCGTTGCTCGACCTGACGCGCGAGGGCTTTTCGGGAGTTGCGAGCGGCGTGACCTTCGATCAATGGTGGAACGGCGGCAATCGCAACGTGCCCGTGCGCCACAACATCATCGGGCTGTTGACCGAGGCCGCGTCGGTGAACCTCGCGAGCCCGGTGTTCCTCGAGCGCTCGAAGTTGAAAGCGCCGGGCGGCAAGGGCGAGTACGCGCCGGGCGTCAATTTTCCGATGCCCTGGCCCGGCGGTTGGTGGCGTCTGCGCGACATCATCGAGTACGAGCTCGCCTTCGGTCGCTCGCTCCTGCGCAGCATCGCCGCCGAGCCGAAAACGTGGCTGAAAAGCGCGCTCGCGGCTGCGGAGCGCGCGATCGAACTCGGTCGCAGTGAAGCGCCGCGGGCATGGTTGATTCCGGCGGACAACGAGGATCACGGCGCGACGCGGCGACTTGTCGACACGCTGCTGCAAGGCGGCGTCGAAGTGCATGCGGCGAAGTCGGCCGTGACGGTCGACGGTCGCGAGTATCCCGCGGGCTCGCTCGTGATCCTGCGCGCGCAGCCCTACGGCAGGCACGTCAAGGATCTCTTCGACGTGCAGGTGTATCCCGACGGCGACGCACCCTACGACGTCGCGGGCTGGACGTTGCCGATGTTGTTCGGCGTGCGCCGCGTCGAGTGCGTCGAAGTTCCGCAGGTCGAGCTCGCGCGCGTCGATGCTGCGCGTGAAA
>CAYHRR010000250.1:3284-6463 GCA_964358875.1 uncultured Planctomycetaceae bacterium
TTGCGAAAAAAGCGGCGCGCTTCATGCCGAGCGAGAGCGACGACTGGAGCGCGCTGTTCGCGTCGCTCGCCAAGGGCGAGAGTGCGACCTTCGATCGTTCGACGGGCGCGTTCCTGGACGGCGAGAAGAGCGGCGACGGTCGCGTGTTGATCAAGAAACTGCCGCGCGTCGGCGTGTACGCGCCGTGGAACGGTTCGATGGACGAAGGTTGGTTGCGTTGGGTGTTCGAGCACGCGCAGTTGCCGTTCACGAGCGTGCGCAATGAAGCGTTGCGCGCCGGCCGGCTCGCGCAGTCCTTCGACGTGCTCGTGATTCCGAATGTCTCCGGCGCAACGCTCGACGACGGACGCGCGGCGGGCAGCGTGTTCGCGGACTTCGCCGGCGGGCTCGCGCCGGAAGGGGCCGTTGCGATCGAAGAATTCGTGCGCGGCGGCGGCACGCTCGTCACGCTCGGCAGCGCGAGCGAATGGGCCGCGAAGTTGTTCGAGTTCCCGCTCGTCGACGTGACCAAGGAAAAGGTCAAAGACGTCGCGAACGAATTCGCGTGCCCCGGCAGCGTGTTGCGCGCGATTCCCGAGGACTCGCTCTACGCCGCGGGCTTGCCGGACTCCGTCGCCGTGTTCTTCGACGCGGCCTCGGCGTGGCGCGTCGAGCCGAAGAAGGACGACAAGCGCGAGTTCAAGACGTTGCTGCGCTTCGCGCCGACGCAGTTGTTGTTGTCCGGATGGATCCGCTCGCCGGCGACGATCGAGCAACAGTCGGCGTGGGTGCGTGCGACGCACGGCGACGGCACGGTGCATCTGTTTTCGTTCAGCCCGCACTTCCGCAGTTGGTCGCAGCAGGCGTTCCAGTTGCTGTACCGCGCGATTTTGCTCGACGGAGGGCGATGAAAGCGGCTGCGACAATCGTGGCGCTGCTCGCGCTCGCTGCTTGCGCACCCGATTTTCGAGGAGCATCGCGCATGCTCGCGCAGGACATGCCGGCGACACGCGAGCCGGTGGCCGAACGTCGGCGCAGCTTCTTCGACGCGGCGCGCGAACACTTGAAGCGCGAGTGGGGCGTGCTGATCCTGGCTGACAACACGCTCGTGCCGCACGGCCGTGACGCGGGCTTCAGCGCCGACGGCAAGCCGCTGTACGAGCGCGAATACGACCACGGCAAAGCGAGCGGTCGTTGGCGCACGTGGTGGCCGAACGGCAAGCCGCGCATGGAAGCGACCTACGGCGCGAGCGAGCCGCAGCCGATGCGTTGGTGGTTCGAGAGCGGGCAACTGTCGAGTGAAGGTCCCGCGATCGACGGCGTGAAGAACGGCGAGTGGACCTTCTTCCACGAGAACGGCGCGAAGGCGTCGCAGGGCAACTACTCCGCCGGCGCGCGCGAAGGCGAATGGAGTTTCTGGAACGAAGACGGTTCGCTCACCGAGCGCGGCGAGTTCCGCAACGACGCGCGCGTCGGCGAGTGGACGCATGCGGCGAAGGTTCCGTAGCGGCGTGCCGTGTCGATGAACAACACGCACGCCGCCGTTCGCAACAGCGATCGACATCCAACGCCGACCACTGCGACAGGTCGCGTGACGGCCACGTAGAGTTGGTTGCATGAATGCGCGCTCGATCGGCTGCTTCGCCCTCGCCTTTCTCGCGGGGATCGTCGTCGGAGGTCTCGCTGTCGGCATCGTCGCGTGGGCAAACGCGGTGACGGGCGCGGTGTTCGTCGGCCCTGAACCGCAGATGCCGCGCGATTCGTTCTGCACCGCGAACGGCGTGTTCGGGACGAGCCGCGCCGGATTCACGCGTTGGACTCGCTGGATCGACGGCGGTTGGGAGTGGATTGCGAAGAACGAGTTCACGAATCCGCATGAGGGGTGGCTCGCGAGGTGGAGCGACGACGGGACGATCGACGATGCAGCTTCGGGCGAGTTCGCCACGGGTGAGCGCGTTCGGTCGCTGCGCGAAGCGGGCGCGGATGTCGCGCTTGCGAGCGAGCCGCCGTGGATCGTTCAGGGCGAGTTCGCGCCCGAAGGCTGGCCGGTGGGGGAGACGCGCGTGTTCGACGCTGCAGGCCGCAAACGCATCGAGGCCACGCACTCGCGGATCGGGATGGCGATTCGCACGTACTACGTGGACGGCGCGGCGCAGTACGCCGGTTGGTACGACTTGATTGACGGAATGCGCGGTACGTGGAACGCATGGGGCGCCGATGGAACGAGGCTCGCTGACTTCGAGCCGCGCTCCGGCTCGTCGGATCTTTGGTCGCACGAAATCGGCGAGGTTGCGCCAGGTCGAGGCGATCTCCCACCGCTGCCCGACCTCGAGTTGTTGTGGAACGGACCGACCACGAACTTCGACGACGCGACGCTACGTCTCGGCAGGGGCTCGCACTAGCAGCGCAGTCGCCGCGGAGAGTGCCACGATCTCTGCCCAATCAAGTTGGGGGACCGCGCGACATCGACGAGGGAATCTCGAGAGCACCGGTTGCCGGATGCTGACTCGAAGCGTCGTTGGTGTCGAGCAACGACGTGGCACGCGAGAGTGACGACTTCGACAGCGCGATCTCGAGTTTCGCTCGTGGGGCGGAACGCGGCACGGTGATGGCCCGAGCCCGAAGGGGGAGCGAGCCGGCGTGTCGAATCGCGCGCGGCCGGCGGTCGACGCGCGGCATCCGCTGCATGTCACGGTCAAGCTCCGCGCGGGACTACCGAACCTCCGGCGTGACGCAACGCTGCGCGTGATCGAGCGCGCGTTCGCGCGCGGCGCCGAGCGCTTCGGATTGCGACTGACGCAGTACGCGATCCTCTCGAATCACCTGCACCTGCTCGTCGAAGCGGAGGACGGGCGCGCGATCGCGCGCGGCATGCAGGGTCTGCTCGTGCGGCTAGCGCGCGCGCTCAACAAGTTGTGGCGACGTGTCGGCTCGTTCTTCTGGGATCGCTACCACGCTCGAGCGCTCGTCACGCCGCGCGAGGTTCGCAACGTGCTCGTGTACGTGCTCAACAACGCTCGCCATCACGGCCTTCGCATCGTCGGCGTCGACGAGTTCACGTCGGGGCCTTGGTTCGACGGTTGGTCGCAGCGCGTCGCGAGCACGACGCGCGCACTCCCCGGCGCGCTCGCGAGGTCGTGGCTCCTGCGCGTCGGATGGCGGCGCTACGGGTCGATCGGCGCGTGCGAAGCACCGCGACG
>CAYHRR010000251.1:0-6450 GCA_964358875.1 uncultured Planctomycetaceae bacterium
CGCGCAGTTTGCGCACGATCGCCGGCGCGAGGCGACCGCGCCGCAACAACACGGCGATCGACGCGCCGGGCGCAGCCTCGCGAATCTCGCGCACGCGCTTCGTCGTCGCATCGATGGTGCTGCGCTGTTGCTCGAGCGCTCCGTCGCCGCCCATCGTCGTATGCACACGCACGCTGCCCGACAACTCGAGCTTGCGCGGCTCGTGGAGCTGGAAGGCCTGCTCGAATTGCACCGCTGCATCGAGATCGGCGACGTGGTGCTCGAACACCGCGCTCGCAGAAATGTCCGCGAAGACGCGATTGACCGCATCGAGCACGGTCTTCGCCGAACGCCAACTCATCTGCAAGCGCTCGGGTTCGAGTTGCAGGCGCTCGGGCAGTCCTTCGAGCAAGCGCGGCTCGGCGGAACGCCAGCCGTAGATCGACTGCTTGGAGTCGCCTACGCAGAAGAAGCTGCGCTGTCCTCCGGCGTCGAAGGCGAGCTCCTCGGCCAAAGGCGCGAGCACGCGCCACTGGGCCGGCGACGTGTCCTGGAATTCGTCGAGCAACAGGTGATCGATGCGCGCGTCCAAGCGCACTGCGATTTCGTCGAGCGAAAGGCGCCGTGACAAGGCGAAGCAACCTGCGACGGCAAGCGGTAGGTCCTCGAAGCACACCGCGCCATGCTCGCGTTGCGCGTTGCGATACTCGCGGTCGAAGAGCCTCAGCAAGATCCTCGTCGCGTCGTTCTGGCGCGTGAGCTTCGCGCCCTCGAGCGCCGCCGAGTGACGCATCAGCGCGTTGAAGAGTCCGGCCAACTCCGGCGAAATCGGCGCACTCCAAAACTCTTCCTCGCCTTTGAGAACCTTCAAGCCGAGGCCGTTTGCGAACAAATCTTGCCAACGGCGCTCGGCAATGCACTTCCGCACGCCCTCGAGCGCATCGACCCAGCGCGCCGCCGGTTTTCCGGCCTTCGTCACCGGAACGCTGACGCGCGCGAACTCGGCATCGATCGCCGCAAGGGCCGCTTCGTCGAGCGGCGCGAGCGCGCTCAGTTGCAGCCACGCATCATCCTCGCACTCGCACGACAGCGTGTGACCGCGCTCGACCGCGTCCAACAGCGAGGCATGCACGCCGCGCCGCGTCTCGCCGCGCTCGAGATCGAGCAACAGCTCGGCTGTATTCCACGACTCACCTTCCTCGAGCGCGCTCGTCACGGCGTCCGCGCGCGCGCGGCGCGCCGTCACGTCGTCGGCAATCTGCCAGCCGGGCGCCAATCCGAGTTCGCCGGCGAAGAGCTGCGCGAGCTCGACGAAAAACGCATCGAGCGTGCGGATGCGAAAGCGCTGCACGTCGCGCGCGACGCGCGCGAGCAAGTCGCGGTAGTCCGCGCAACTGCGCGGTCCGCCACCGACGGCTTGGTCGAGCTCTGCTCGCGCGCTTTCGTCGCTCGCAGCCCGCGCCAGCCGGTGGAACACGCGCGCCATGATCTCGCCGGCCGCCTTGCGCGTAAAAGTCGAGGCGAGAATGCGCTCAGGCGGCACGCCGGCGCACAGCAACTTCAAGTAGTGCGTCGTCAAGTGCCAGGTCTTGCCGCTGCCGGCCGAAGCGAGGACCACGTGGGCGTCGCGCTTCATTCGGGCAGCTCCTCGTCGTCGGTCTCGACCAAGCCGTAGCCGCACAACGCTGCGAAGATCTCTTCGCGCGGCTTGGTCAATCCGACGTCGTCGAACGCGCCGGCACGCACGCTCGCGACGATCTCGCGCGCTCGTGCCATGGCGTCGACGTAGGACCGCTCGTCGAGTTCGAGTTCCTCGAACAACTCGTCGCGCTCCTGTTTGCCGAGCGTGACGTAGCCGACCGAAATGGAGGCGCCCGGCGGCGCGAGGCTCTCGACCATGTAGCGATACAGCGGCAATTGCAGGTCTTTCCAAGCGCCGGGCTTGCCGTGCGCGCGTTTGGGAGACTCGCCCGAATCGCCCGTTTTGTAGTCGATGACGCGCCACTGCTTGCCGTCGACGCTGACGTCGATGCGATCGATGCGTCCGGTCAGCACCATGCCGTCGAGCTCGACGCCCGCGACTTGATGCTCGACGTGTTTGACGATCCAACCCGCCGCAGGCTGGCGCGCCTGCCAACGCGCAAACGAGTGCAAGCGCGCGCGCAGACGCTCGACCTGCAAGCGCACGGCTGCTCGCGCGCGCGGACCGAAACGGCGCGCAGCGAGGCGGTCGAGTTCGTTGCACAGAAGTTCGCGCAAGGCACTTTCGCTCGTCGACACCGTCAGCGCGCTGCCGCCGAGCACCTGCAGCACGTGGTGCGCGAGACTGCCGAAGCCCATTCCGTCGAGCTCGAGTGCAGCGTCGTCGACGGTGCGCAGGCGCAGCACGTTCTGCAAATAGAACAGGTACGGGGAGTCGATGTAGCGCTTGAACGACGTCACCGACATGCGCGTCGGCGTCGGCGCGGCGACGAACGGCAACTGATGCTCCGAGCGCGCGGTGCGCAACAAGGCCGCTTCGCCTTTGTGTTCGGGCCACACCTGCAACACGCGCGCTACGGCCTCGCTCGCGTCGCAACGGAACAACAAGCGGCTCGGCGTGCGTGGATCGCGGCGCGAACTCCGGCGGCCGGTGACGAGCATCGTCGCGGGCCGCGAGGCGAGCACGGCCGAGAGCGCCCAGGTGTCGCGTGCGACGCGGCGTGCTTCGTGGTCGAGCTGCAACTTGCAGCGCGCAGCTTCGTACAGCAGCGGATCTGTAGCCGAAGGCACCGGCAATGCGCCTTCGTTGAAGCCGGTCACCACGAGTTCGGCGGCGTCGTCGAGCGTCAATTCGAGAGCTCCGAACAGCTCGATCACGGGCTTGTCTCCCTGCGGCGGCGCCGGCGGCAAATCCGTCGCTTCGATGCGTTCCACGATCAGCTCCAAGGCTTCGCGCGCATCGAGCAACACCGCGCTGTCGGCGTCGCGCAACTCGGCGACGATGACGGCGAGGGCTTCGAACGCGCGCGCATGCAGCCAGGCCGTGCGTTCGCGAGCGCCGAGGTCGACTTCGGGCCACACGCGCGCGAGCAACGTGGCGAGTGCGTCGGCCCATGCCGCCGACGTGCGCGACTCCGTAGTCGCCAGCGGACCGAGCATCTGCAGCAGCGTCGCGTACACGCGCTCGAGGCGCTGCGCGTTGTGCCGCTCGCCCTCGTCCTCGAGCCACGCGCCGTCGATGCGCGCCGGAACGTGATCGGCGGCGTACGCATCGAGGTCGACGGCCGGCGCATCGGGATCGAGCGCGAGTTCGCTCCCGATCGCGCGTGCGAGATCCGGATGGCGCACTAGCGCGGCGAAATCCTCGAAACGCCGCTCTGCAAGCCACGCGAGGACGGCCTGGATGACCAGCGCGGGGCGCGTGTTCGCGAGCGGACTGCCGCCCGCCCAACGCGGCTCGCAGCCGGCCTGCAACAGGCGCCGTTCGACGTACGGCAATACATCTGCGTCGGGAACGCCGATCGACACCTGTTCGGGGCGCGCGTGCGGCGCGAGTTCGGCCAACCGCTCGAGCGCGACGCGCGCCTGTTCATCGGGCGTGTCGACGACGCGCCAGTGCGCGCGATCGATGTCGATGTTGCGCTCGGCCCAGAAACTCTCGACCAGAGCGCCCTGCGCGTCGAAGCCCGCCGCGAGCGCCGCGGGCGCGAAGACGAGACTCGTGACGCGCGAACCAAAGTGCGCGAGCAGCGCGCGCTGGGCCTGCGTCAGGTCGACGAGGGCGCACAGGAAGATGTGCACGTCGACGCGCAGCGCACCGGAGCCGGCGACGTGCAGCGCGGCGCGCGCCGGATCGATGCGACCGATGCGTGCGAGGCCTGCGAAATAGCGCGCCTCGGCGCTCTCCAAGGCCTGCCAACGCTCGACGTCGCCGAGCGACGCGTCGCGCCGCGCGAGCGCGACGACCTGCGCAGCGCTCGTGCCCTCGGCGGAAAGTTGCGCGCTCGTGCGCGCGCACACGCGAGCCAGGCCGTTCACCGGCATGACATTCGGTGCGGAGCTCCACAGCTTCACGCGTTCGATCAGCGACGATGCGCGCATCGCTTCGCGCCACGCCAGCGCGCGATCCCAGGCCGACGCGAACACCAAGCGCTCGCTCGACAGTTCGCCCGCGAGCGCGCTTTCAGTGATCACTCGCGGCGGCGGCCAATCGAGCGGCGCGAGTTCGGCGATGCGTTCTTCGACACGCCGCGCCGCGCGCCGGCCCGGCAACACCAAGACGCACTGCGCAGGATCGATCCCGCGCTCGCGCACCAACGCTATGAAGCGCGGGACGGCGCATTCGATAAACGGCTTGTCCCAGCCGAGAAACTGCCGATCGGGTGCGTGCTCCATCGCGTCGTGCACGCACTGTGGAAGCAGCGCGGACGAGCGCGAAACCTAGGGGAACAACGACCAGCGCACAATGGCATACAGGGCGATGAAGGCGTCCTTGAGTCCGATCTTCTTGCCTTCGGAATAGTCGCGGCCGGCGTAGCTGATCGGCACTTCGTACACGCGCACGCGCAACTTCGCGACCTTCGCCGTGATCTCGGGCTCGACCGCAAACGTGCGCGAGCGAATCGTGATCTTCTGCGCGACCTCGCGACGGAAGACCTTGTAGCAGGTCTCCATGTCGGTGAGGTTGAGGTTGGTGAAGCAGTTCGAAATCAGCGTCAACGTGCGGTTGCCGATGTAGTGATAGAAAAGATGCACGCGCGCGTAGGCGCCGCCGAGGAAGCGACTGCCGAAGACGACATCCGCTTTGCCTTCGAGGATCGGCCGCAAGAGCAACACATAGTCGGCCGGGTCGTATTCGAGGTCGGCGTCTTGGATCAACACGATGTCGCCGGTGACCTTCGAAAACCCCGTGGCCAGCGCGCCGCCCTTGCCTTGGTTGGTCTCGTGCCGGAAGCAGCGCACGTTGTCATAGGTCTTGGCGAGTTCCGCCATGATCTGCGGCGTGCGATCGCGCGAGCAATCGTCGACCAGGATCAACTCCTTGTCGTACGGCGTGGCCTGCACGCGGCGCACGATTTCCTCGAGCGTGCGCTCCTCGTTGTAGACCGGCATCACGATCGAGAGCTTCATGCTTGTGCCGCGTGCTTCGTCGTCATTTGGCCGGGTCCTGGTCGAGCAACGTGTGTCCGTCGAACAACGCGTCGACGCCGAAGAACTTCGTCGAGCCTGTGAACAACGCGCGGAATTGCGGGTCGTCTTCGATGCACCACATGGGACGGAGGAACAAGTGGAAGATCTCGGCGTCCGCGCGGCGGCGGCGCGACTGTACTTCCGCGCGACGCGTCATCCAATGGTCCCAGTTCGAGAGCAGATCGTTGACGGCGATCAGGTCGGCGACGCTCACCGCCGTCACCGCGACGCATCCGTGGCGCACCGGCGGTCGCAGGCCGAGCTTCACCGCTAGGCGCTCGAGCAGCGTGCCCTTCGACGCCTCGCCCTCGCTCGGCCGCGCGTGTTCGATGCGAAAGGGCTTGTCGCTCGGCAGGCCCGACATGATCAACATGCGCCGCACCGCGAGCGCCAACGCCGACGGCAACACACGGCGCAGATTTTCGTCGTCGTAGTTCTTGAAGCACGCGAGCAGCGGATTGCGCACTTGGATGAGGCGCACGGTTTCCAGCGGCAAGCGCTTCGACGTACCGGAATGGTGGTGCCAACACACGGCCGTCGGCACGTAGTGAATCTCGTGGCCCTCGACCCACATGCGCCAACCCATGTCGACGTCTTCGTAGTAGGCGAAGAACTCCGGATCGAAGCCGCCGATCGCGTCGAACACTTCGCCTTTGATCGCCATCGCGCCGCCACACGCGAACAAGGTCTTGCGCGGCACGTCATAGCGCTCGTGCGGCACGTCCTTGTAGCCGTACTGCAGCCCCATGCCGTGGAAGTTCATGCCGCCGCCGGCCGAGTCGATGTTCTTGCCGTCCCACGAGAACATCTTGGCCGTCGTTGCCGCGCACTCGTTGCGCACCAGCGGCTGCACGAGCTCGCGCAACCAGCCCTTGTCGACGCGCATGTCGTTGTTCAAGAACGCGATCACACTCGCATCGCCGCGCATGCGCGCGCCCTGATTGCAGGCCGGCGCGAAGCCGTCGTTGCGCGCATTGACGACCACGCGCACCCACGGCCAGCGCGCGCGCGTCTCCTCGACGCTGCCGTCGTCCGAGGCGTTGTCGATCATCAGCACCTCGAACTTCGCGGGCGGATAATCCATCGCCTTCAGGCTCTCGAAGCAGCGCTCGAGATGGCGGCGGCCGTTGAGATTGAGGATGACGACCGTGACCTTCGGCAGCGCGGCGTCGTCGACGCGGCGACCGGGCACGACGTTCAGATCGGTGATCGAGGACTTGCGGTGAGGCATGGAGTGGCGGAGCCGAACTGGGGTGCAGCGTCAGCGTGAGGCCGCTGCGATCGACGACGGTTGTTCCA
>CAYHRR010000252.1:0-6421 GCA_964358875.1 uncultured Planctomycetaceae bacterium
GTTCGTCGATCGCCAGTCGACTGCCGCCGGCGCGAGCAAGCGTGCGCAAGATCTCGAGGTCTACGAGCGCGTCCTTGCCGAGCATGTCGATCACGAAACCCAGTGTCGTGCTCGTGCGCACCCTAGCCGCGGCGCGAATGAGCACAGCCGCGAGCCCTTCCGGCAAGTCGCTCCAGCGCTGGCGCAGCTCCCGCACTTGCTCAGGTCTGCGCGTCAACAACGCCGCAAAGGCCTCTTCGATCGGCGCATTGATGTAGTCGCGGCCGAAGTGGATCGGTTCGATCTCGCCGGTCACGCGCAGCAACTCGTTCAGCGCCGTGCGGTGATCGACATCGCCGAGCAGTTGGATCAGCACGCGCCGCGCGTCGAGCGTCGCGTCCTTGGCGCGCTCTTCGATCGCAGCCACGCGCTGCACGGGGTCGAAGCCCGCGATCGCGGCGCGCAGCATTTGCGTGCGGCGCGCGAGTACGTCCGGATGGATCGGCTCATCGAGCGTGCCCTCGACGACCTCGGGAGCCGCCACATCGCCGCAGGCGAGCGCGATCGCAATGCGCAGACCAGGTTCACCTAGGCGCGTGAAGCGCGACGTGAACTCGCTGTTTTCCAGCGGTTTGGCGCGTGTCGACGGCGACAGCAGCTTGCGTGCGCGCTTGAGTGCGCTCTCGTTCAAGGGCGCGCGAGCCGGCGTCTGGGGGACGGCGGCAGGCGACTCCGGAGGCAGCTCCGCCGGTCGGTCCGCTTGCGGAACAGGCGCGGCCTCGGGAGCAACGCGGTGGCCGAACTTCGGCACACCGACGACCGCGAGCGCGGTCAGCGTCGACGCGACGAGCAGCGCGGTCCAGGCGTGAGAGATCGGCTTTCTATTGACCACGATTCACGACTACGGCTCGATCGCAACCTCGTGCCAGCCGCGCACGAGCCACGTCGCCGCCGCGCCGCTTTGCGACGGCAGGCCCGGCAGCGTCACGGTGCCGGAAACCAAGCGATCATCGAAGTTGACGGTCAACTTCGAGTGCTGCGCGCCGTAGTCGCGATTGATCTTCACCTGATTGCCGGCGGTCATGTTGCCGTTGACGGTGACGCGTGCGGAACCGGTCGCCGACAGGTTGTTGTCGCAGAAGTTGTTTTCGGCGTACATGAAGCTGTCCATGCGTTCGAGCGTGCCGAACGACGGGTCGCCGAAGTAGATGTTCCCGCTGTCGGTGACGGTCGAGTCCTTCATCGCGATGAAGGCGATCCCGTCTTCGCGCGTGCCCTGGTACATGACGTTGTCGCTGAAGTAGATGTTGCCCTTGACCACGAAGGTCGCGCGGATCGTGGTGCTGCCGCTGTTGTACATCGTGAAGCTGAAGAGCTTGTTGTTGTGGATCCACAGGTTGCCGTCGATGAAGTAGACCTTGTCCGATCCGTCGACGCCCGGATTGCCGTCCTGGCCCGAAAGCGTGATGTGCGTGCCGCTGCCCGGCGCAACGGTGCTGCTCGTGTTGACGGACTCGTAGGGATCTTCGAGGAAGTAGTCGTCCTTCGACGTCGTCGAGGTGTTCGCGGTGCGATCGTTCGGGTTCTTGCGGAAGATGTGGGCCGGACTGCTCTCCGGCATCTGATAGGCCTTGCCGCCGAGAGCGCTGTTCGTCACATACGTCGCGGTCGCGAACATCGACTTCACGTCGTAGTCGTGGTCGTGCTCGTAGTCCATCGCGGTGAGATTCGGCACGGGCAGCGACGAACCCGACGTGCCGCCCGTGGACCCGGCGATCGCTCCCGCCGCTTTGATCGAGCCGTTGATCGTCGCGTTGCCGGTGATGCGCACGTTGCCGCCGCTGTAGATGTTGCCGTTGACGACGTCGGCTTGCGTGCCGCTGCCGCCGAACTTCATGTCGTAGGTCATGTCGCCGCTCAGATTGCCGGCGAACAACGCGCTCGTGTACACGCCTTGACCTTGCTGAACGAGCGTGGCCTCCGTTGCGCGCACGGCGTTGCCGACCGTGCCGAACGAAGTCACCGTGAAGGTCTGATCCCCGTTGTCGGTGACGTCGACCCAGTAATTGCCGCCGGAAAAGGCCACCTGCGCATCGACGGCACCGATGTCGGTGAGCGTCCCGGCCTCGACGCGCACGATGGCCTGCGACATGCCGGCCTCGGCGACGTACAGCGCGCGTGCGCTCGCCACGGACGCGCGGCGCTCCTGCTGCTCCCCTGTGCCCACGACCATGATCGACGTTGCGAACGCCGAAACCACGAGCACCGCGATGAGCGAAACCATCAGCGCCGTTCCGCGCCGAGACGAATTGATGTTGCGATTAGTCATTGCGAATCCAAATCGATGTCTGCGACGTGCGCGTGATGAGCGCGCCGTCTTCCCCCGGGCTTTCCACCGTCGCGCGCAGCGTGAGCGTGCACGACGTCGTGTCGTAGGTCATCGTGAAGCCGGGCTCGTCACTGAGCCCGTTTCCGTTGTCGTCTTGTCCGTTGGGGATCTCGCCTTCGAGGAGCTCGCGCACGTTGTCGACGAGCATCACCGTGGTGTTCGGAAGCGTGACGAGATCGGGGCGCAGCACGATGCGTCCTTCGTCGATCAGGCCGTTGCCGTTGTCGTCGCGGTCGTTGTTCACTTCACCGGTCGCGTATTCGAAGCGAATGCGCCGCGTCGCTCCGACCGTCAACACACCTGCGGCGTAGCCCGTGCCGCGCCGGAAATCGACCGCGCTCGCCGGTTGCGGCGCCGTCGGCGTCAGTGCGAGGCTCGAACGATCGGCGTCCATGAACTCCTTTGCGACGCGCTCGATGGCGCGCTGCACGTGCGTGTTCGCGTCGGCGTTGTTCGTGCTCGCGCGGTAAGCCGCGTTGGCGCGCACGGTGATCAAACCGACGGCGCCGATCATCATCACGGCGACCACACAGGCGACGGCCGTCTCGACCAGCGTGTGACCCGCGCGCGAATTGTTCGAATGACGGCACTTCATCGCGTGCACAGCAAGGTGTCGAAGTCGAGTTGGCGAGCACCGCTCACGCCGCGCCATGCGACGCGCACGCGGACGGGCAAGAGCACGTAGTTCGTCGCGTGGTCCAGAGCATCGACGACGCCGTCGCCGTCGAGATCGCGCGGCATGCCCAGATCGGCATCGACGACGTCTTCGCGCAGCTGCGGAACTCCGCCGACGACGGTCACAGGAAAGATCACCTCGCCGCACACACCGTCGGCGTCGCCGTCTTGCGGATCGAGCCCGGCCGTGGCGAAACTCATGCCGCGTGCTGCGACGGCGAGCCCCGCGTCGTCGGTCGTCGTCGCGTTGTAGGTCGCGAAAATCTGCGCAAAGGTCAGGCTTTGCAGCTCTTCGATGGTGCGCCGCGCGGACTGCTGAGCGAGCGCCGTTTCGGTGTTCACGCGCCGCAGCGACATCGATGTCACCATCGAGCCGACCATGCCGCTGAGCGCGATGGTCAAGACGGCGGCCGACACGCACACCTCGACCAGTGTGAATGCAGAGCGCGCTCGCGCAGGCCTGCGGCGTTTCGAAAGCTGTTGCATCGTTCCCACCCCATGTCGCGGATTGCGACGGGAGAGATTCGACGGACCGCCTCTACGAACTGGAGCGCTGTGCGTAGATTCCCAAACGCACGGAAAAGGCTTCCGCGCAGGCTTTTCAGGCCGACTTCACGGCCGCCAATGCGTCGCGGAACAGCCCGGCAGTCGTGTAGCGCTCGCGTCGATCGGCGAGCACGCCCTTGACGATCACCGCCTCGAGCGCCGCGTCGATCTCGATCTTCGGCGCGCGTTTGCGCATCGAAGGCGCCTGCTTGTCCAACTTGGCCTGGAACACTTCGAGCATCGTCGCGCCCGGCCACGGCAGCACTCCGGTCGCGCACTCGAACAGCACCGTCGCGAGGTTGTAGACGTCCGACTGCACGTCGGGCGACTCGCCGCCGAACTGCTCGATCGGCGCGTAGTGCGGAGTTCCGATCAACGCCGTGTGCTCGCCGAGGTGCTTGGCGTTCCACAGACCGGTCGTGATGCCGCCGTCGATCAACACCGCGTTCATCTCGTTCTTCTTCGACGACGCGAGCACGATCGTCTGCGGCTTGATGTCGCCGTGGACGAGGCCCTGCTCGTGGATCGCGCACAAACCGTCGAGCAGACCGAGGCCTAGCGTGCGCACCTGCTCCTGCGTCATCAGCTTGTGCTCCTTGCTCCACTCGCGCAGCGTCGGACCGTCGTGGATGTCGGTGACGAGCACGCTCGTGTTCTGCGGCATCGCGAGCACTTCGCGCGCGGCGCAAACGTGCGTCGACGCGACCGCGACCCACGGCTTCCACGCGGCGCGAAACTCCGCAGCCTGCTTCTCGCCTTCGAAGAGCGCGCCGGGAAACACGACCAACGCGCAACGCCCCGCTGCGCCGCTCGCGCGTTCGTCGTGCGCCTCGAAGGCACTCGAAAGGCCGCTCTGGCGCGTCGGTTTGACGATGCGAAAGCGTCCTGCGACGAGCTTGCCGGGAGCGAGGTCGAACAGGCTGAAGGTTTCGGTGTTCATCGTTGGGGGGCGCGCGATGCCGGGCGCGCGCGCATGGTAGCCACGTGGCTTCGACGACGGTATGCGCAGGAGCGGTGACCGCGCGCTGCGAGCGGACTAGGCAGCGCGTAGGATCCCCGTCGATCATGCGCCCGAGTCGAATCCTGACGTTGTTCGGCGTTGGCGCGCTCGCGCTGATCGCGTGGGTCGCGCTGCGCAGCGGCGGCGCTCCGTCGCGAGCCATCGAGTCCGCGGGAGCGGCTTCGCAGCGTTTGAACGACGACGGCGCGGACTTGACGCCGCTCGCGAATGCGCCGGAGAGTTCGATCGCGAACGAAAAAGCGCGCGCTTCGGCCGCAGTGCGCGGAGTCGACGTGCGCGTGCTCGAGCAAAGTTCGCGCGCGCCGCTCGAGGGCTTCTTCGCGCAAATGCGCTCGCCGACGGAGTTGGTCGGCGAAGACCGCAGCGACGCGCGCGGCCTCATGCATTTCCCGCCGCCGCCCGAGAGCGGCGCGAGCGTGATCGCCGAAGGTCCGTGGGGTTGGACCGTGCTCGACCGAGTGCGCAAGATCGAACACCGCGACGACGGCAACTACGCCACGCTCGAATTCCTCGCGCGGCGCGCCGGTTTCGCTCGATTCCGCGCGCATCTCGTCGACGCGGACACGCGCGAGGCTGTGCCGGAGTACCTCGTCGACTTGGTGACGCGCGACGGCAGTCGCGAGCAGATGACGAGCGACTCCGAGGGCCGCGTTGTGTCGCAGAGCGAGTACCCCGACCAAAGGCTCACGCTGTCCTTCCGCGACGTGATCGGACCGGACGCCGGCGCGAACGAGGCGCGCTCGAACGGAAAACAAGGGATCGAACACATCGTCGAAGGCGGAGAGTCGGCCGAGGTGGAGCTCGCGATCGCGGTCGGCCCGACCTACCGCTTGAGCATGGACGTGCCCGCAGGCGCGCCGCGTCGCTTTTCCGCGATGTTGACGTCAGCGGTCGGCGATGCGCAGCGCTTGACGACCACGAGAGTGCCGGTGCGTTGGAACGATGACAGCCCATGGGTGCGTTTCGGATCGCAGTATCGCGCGGTGCTCAAGTACGGCTGGACGATGTGCGGCGATACGCAAACGGCGCTCGTCGTTGCGTCCGACGACGGTCGACAGCGTGGACAAGCGCTCGTTCCGACGACGCGCGGCATCTGCCCCGAACGCATCGCGATCGAGTTGGAGGCGCGTGGACGCATCTTCGCGCGGGTCGTCGATGCCGACGGCGTCGCGCTTGCGCAAGCCTTGGTGTCGCTTGCGCCGCGCACGAGCAATGCGCTCGAGGTCGCGCTCGGCGAGCAACGCTCGAGCGGCAACGGGCTCGTCGAGTTCCAACTCGTGCCGGCCGGTGACTATGTGCTGACGGCCGTGACGAACATGCACGAGCGCCGCTCGCAGTTCGCGCACGTCGACGCCGGCGAGCGCGCCGAAGTCGAGATCGTGCTGCCGCGCGCACTCGGCGTCGGCGAGATCTCGGGCGAGGTGCGCGCGCCGCGAGAACTCGAAGTCGACATGGTCGTCATCACACTCACTTCGATCCGGCCCGAGGGCCGCGAGCTGGAGCAAACGCTGCACTTTGCGCGCGGCGACGCGGCGCGCAGTGCGAGCTTCCGTTTCATCGAGGTGCCAGCGGGCGACTACGCGGTCAGCGCCGGTGCGTGGACCGATCAGGAGGGCTTCTTGTCGTTCCATCCCAGTGACTTGGAGGTGAGCGCGCCGACGACGGGGCTCGTGCTCGAGGCCGTGGGTACTTCCGTCGAGCACTACGTTTCGATCGCCGTCGAAGCCGCCGACATCGAGAGCGGCGCGCCGATCACAGGTTCCGTGCTCGAGATCGAATCGCCCGACCTCGATAGGAGGACGTGGGTGATG
>CAYHRR010000253.1:0-6414 GCA_964358875.1 uncultured Planctomycetaceae bacterium
ATGCTCGCCCACGTCGCCCTCGCCTCCCTCGAATTGCACGGCCTGCCTGCGGGCCAAGGCAAGACGCGGCCCGAAGCGCCGCCGGCGACGGTGTGGATCGAGGGCGGCGGGACGCAGATCGGCTCGACCGTCGACGAGGTCGAAGCCCTCGGTCGCGCCAATCCGGCCTGCTTCGAGTTCATCGTGTGCGAGACGCCGCGCTTCGAAATGAAGGTGCGCGACTTCTTCCTGATGACGACCGAGGTCACCAACGAACAGTACGCGGCCTATGTGCGCGCGACCGGAGCTCAACCGCCGGAGCACTGGGGCGCGCGCGCGATCGACGAAGCCGGCCAGGAGTTCGTGCGCGACCAAGAGGACGAACGCAAGCGCGCGATCGCCGAGGGGCGCGCGGTGCGCGAGCTGCTCAAGTTCGAGCGTTCGAAGTGGTGGCGCGCGCATTGGCGCGAGGCGCCATGGGCCGTGCCCGCAGGCCGCGAGTCGGCGCCGGTCGTGTACGTCGATGCCTATGAGGCCGAGAGCTACGCGCGTTGGGCCGGTCTGCGCTTGATGAGCGAGTTCGAGTTCCAGCGCGCGGCCCGCGGCCGCACCAAGCGCTGTTTTCCGTGGGGCGATGAGCTCGACGCGACGCGCGCGGTGGTTTCGGACACCGTGGTCAAGGGTCGCGAACTCGTGCCGTCGGCGCCGCTCGTCGTCGCGAGCTTGCCGGGCGGCGCGACACCGCAGGGGGTCTTCGATCTGACCGGCAACGTGTGGGAATGGACGTCGTCGACCTTCGTCCCCTACCCGGGTCACAAGGACCTCAAGCTCGAGGTCGGCGCGGGACGCGCGACGCAGATGATCGGCGGCCCGGTGCATTGGCATCCCGAGCGACGTGTGCTCGTCGGCGGGTCCTATTGCAACGCGTTGATCAAGGCGCGCACCTCGACGCGCTGCGACGCGGACCTCGATCAAGCCGCGGACTCGGTCGGTTTTCGTTGCGCGAGCAGCATCGTGCCGGGCCTCGACCTGGCGAACGCCGTGCTGCGCGACGATCTGCCCGAGCAACGGCGGCCGCGCAAAGCCGAGTTCGACGCCGCGCAGGTGGTGATCGCCGATGCGTGGACCACGGAAGCCGGCAGCGCGCGTTCGGTCGACGTGCAGAGCGGCGCGGAGAGCGCGCTCGCGAGCTACCGCGTGATCACCGGCTACGACTACGAGTTGTTTGTGCCGGCGACCAAGCTGCCGGCGTCGACGGTGAAAGAACTCGCCGAAGCGTCGCGTCGCAACGGGCCGGTGCCGCTCGGCGTCGTCGCGCTCTCCAAGCCGAGCAAGCGACCGCCGCTCGCGCGCGGGAGTTACTACGTCGCGTTCCGCGGAGCGGGCCCGCTCAGCGCAGCGGACGGCCTCGGCTTCAAGCTCGACGAGCTTCCGCCGTCGAGTCCGGCGCGTTTGTGCACGCCGCTCGACGTCGATACGAGCATCGACACGCTGGTGTTCTGCGCGTCCGATGGTTCCGCGCGAACTTGGTGCGTCGCGCCGCCGTTCGAGTACTCGCACCCGCCCGCGCCGAAGGTCGCGATCGAGCTCATCGACGGCGGCGAGTCGACGCAAACGCGTTTCGACGTCGCCTCCTGGGTCGGCGACTCGAACAAGGCCTTCACCTGGACCCTGACGCTGAGCTTCGCGGCAAGCGACGTCGGCCTCGACTGGCGGCGGCCGTAGTACGGAGCCAGGCTCCTCCGTCAACTATTCGCGCCGCCTCGAAGTCGCCGGCGAACGCGTTCGGCGAATAATTGACGGAGGAGCCTGGCTCCGTACTCAGAAGCCTTCGAGGTTGCGGCGCAGCATTTCGAGTTCGAGCACGAGCTCGGCGCGGCGCGTGCGTTCGGCGGCGACGATTTCGGGATCGGCGCGCTCGACGAAGTTCTTGTTGGCGAGCTTGCCGTCGACTTGGGTGATCGCCTGCGCTTGTTTTTCGACTCGGCCTTCGAGCACGGCCTTCAGTTTCGCGAGGTCGATGTCGGCATCGAGGAACACGAACACCTCGAGCCCGCCGACGACCGCGACGGCGCATTTCGGCGGACGCGCAGCGCGCTCGTGCAACTCGTAGCTCTCGAGGAAAGCCAGCGCGCGCGCCGACGCGTCGTGTTGCGTCAACACGCGTCGATCGCCGTCGCGCGGCGCCGAAATCACGGCCTTCAGTTGCTTGCGCTCGCCGACCATCGTCAGCGCGCGCACCGAACGCACCGCGCCGACGAGCGACTGGATCACGGCCATGTCGCCTTCGACGGCTTCGTCGACGCCGAGCCCCGCGCCATCGGGCCACGCCGCGTTCATCAACATCGGCGCGTCCTTCGTGCCGAGCGTTTCGTGCAGCGCCTTCCACAACACCTCGGTGATGTAGGGCGTGAACGGATGCAGCAGCGCGAGCATGTCGGCGAGCACGCGCGCCAGAGTCCCGCGCGCCGCCTTCGCACTCGCCGCGTCCGTGCCGAGCAAGCGCGGCTTGACCAGCTCGACATACCAGTCGCAGAAGTCGTTCCACACGAAGCGATAGAGCTCCATCGCGCCGTCGTTGAAGCGATACTCCTCGAGCGCCGTCGTCACCGCGACGCGCGTGCGCTCCAAGCGCGACAAGATCCAGCGATCCTCGAGCCGCGCCGCGCTCGCCAAACTTCCGTCGGTGCGCTCGCCGGCCATGTTGGTCAGCACGAAACGCGCCGCGTTCCAAATCTTGTTGCCGAAGCGCCAGCCCTGCTCGAAACGATCGGGCGCGAGCTTGGTGTCCTGACCTTCGCGCGTCAGCAGGATCAGCGAGAAGCGCACGGCGTCCGCGCCGTACTTCTCGATCATCTCGAGCGGATCGATGCCGTTGCCGAGCGACTTCGACATGCGCCGGCCTTGCGCGTCGAGCACCGTCGCGTGGATGTTGACCACGCTGAACGGACAGCGCTGTTCCATCGGCAAGTGATCGCAGAACTCGTAACCCGCCATCACCATGCGAGCGACCCACAGATAGATGATGTCGCGCGCGGTCGAGAGGAACTGCGTCGGATAGAAGCGCGCGAGGTCCGGCGTTTTCTCCGGCCAACCGAGCGTCGCGAAGGGCCACAGCCACGACGAGGCCCACGTGTCGAGCACGTCTTCGTCTTGGCGCACGATCGGTTTGCCGGTGCGCGGATGCTTCGAGCCGACGGCGAGGTCGGTGCGCGAAGCGATGCCGACTCCGTCTTCGTCGTACCAAACCGGAATGCGATGGCCCCACCACAGCTGGCGCGAGATGCACCAATCGCGCGTGTTTTCGAGCCAATCGAGATAGACCTTGGTCCAGCGCTCGGGATGGAAGCGCAGCTTGCCGTGCGCGACCGCGTCGATCGCCGGCTGCGCGAGCGGCTTCATCTTCACGAACCATTGCTCGCTGACGAGCGGCTCGATCACGCTCTTCGAGCGATCGGAGAGCGGCACGTTGTGGACGAGGTCGATCGACTTCTCGAGTTGGCCGAGTTCTTCGAGCTTGGCGAGCAACGCCGGTCGCGCCTTGTCGCGATGTTGCCCCGCGAAGGGGCCGCATTCGGCGTTGAGCACGCCGTTCTTCTCGAGCATCGTGATGATCGCGAGCTTGAAGCGCGCGCCGCGCTCGTAGTCGGCGGGATCATGACCCGGCGTGATCTTCACCGCGCCCGTGCCGAACTTCGCTTCGACGGTCTCGTCGGCGACGATCGGAATCGCGCGGCCGATCACCGGCAGCAACGCGCGCTTGCCGATCAGATCCTTCCAACGCTCATCGTCGGGATGCACCGCGACACCGCTGTCGCCGAACATGGTCTCGGGCCGCGTCGTCGCGACGGTGATGAATCGTTCGAGCTGCCCTTCGATCGCGTACTTGATGAAGTAGAGCTTGTCCTTGCGCTCCACCATTTCGATCTCGTCGTCGGAGACCGCCGTTTCCAACACGCAGTCCCAATTGACGAGCCGCGCGCCGCGGTAGATCAGGCCTTTTTCCCACAGGCGCACGAAGGACTCGCGCACGGCGCGCGACATGCCTTCTTCGAGCGTGAAGCGCGTGCGCGACCAATCGCACGACGAGCCCAGGCGCGCGAGTTGCTCGAGAATCTTCGAGCCGTGCTCTTCCTTCCATTTCCAAACTTCGCCGACGAAGGCCTCGCGGCCGAGGTCCTTGCGCTTGATCTTCTTCTCGGCGAAGAGCTTCTTCTCGACCACCGCTTGCGTCGCGATGCCGGCGTGATCGGTGCCCGGCAGCCACAACACCGCGAAGCCCTGCATGCGTCGGTGGCGGACGACGATGTCTTGGATCGAGTTGTTGAGCGCGTGCCCCATGTGCAGCACGCCGGTGACGTTCGGCGGCGGGATCATCACCGTGAACGTGCCGCGCGGAGCATCGGCGCGCGGCTCGAAGCCGGCGCCGGACTTCCACGCCGCGTACACCGCTTGCTCGTGGTCTTTGGGTTCGAAACGCGTCGAAAGTTCCATCGTCATGATCTCTGTTTGCGAGGGCGCGACAGGTTACCCGCCGAGCGCGCGGCTCGCATCCGTGCTGCGCCGGTGAGCTCCGCGCGATGCGGCGTGCTCCGCTCGATTTCGTGAGGATTGCACGCGACCACGCTCGGCGTTGTCGCTACAGGTGCGACGCGCCGCACACGCGCGCTCACCGTGCCGACGACGCCGACGATTTCCGCTTCACGTTCGCGCTTCTACGAGCGCCCGGGCGCTTGGTTTTGGACGCTCGTCGCCATCGGCGCGGCGGCGCGCGCTTTTCTCGCCTGCGCCACCGTCGGATCCGCAGACGTCGTCTTGTGGAGCGAGCACGCGTCGGGTGTCGAACTCGAAGGTTTGGTGAGTCACTACGCGACCGACGAGTTGTTCAACCATCCACCGCTGATCTCGTGGCTGATCTCGAAGCTGTATGTGCAGTGCACGAGCCTGCAGTGGCCGTTTCGCGCTGTGTTTCGGCTGCTGATCTCAGCCTCGGACCTGGCTTCGCTGGCGCTGATCGCCGCCGTGCTGCGCGCGAGCCGATGGCGCTGGGTCGCCGCCGGTCTGTACGCCGTCGCGCCGATCGCGATCGTGCTCTCGGGTCATCACGGCAACACCGACGCGGTGATCGCGACGTGCTTGCTCGGCTGCACCTTGCTCGCCTCGCGCGGCAAGGTCGTCGCGACCGGCGTGTTGCTCGGAGTGAGCGCGTGGATCAAGTTGCCCGGACTGCTCGCAGCGCCGGTCTTCGGCTTCGCGTTCCCGCGTTGGCGCGATCGAGTGCTGTGCGCGCTGATCGCTTTCGTCGTCGGAGTGTCGACCTACTTTCCGACGTGGTTCGAAGCGCGCAGCTTCGTCGTCGAGCACCCTGAACTCGTCGCGGGTCCGATCAAGCTCGACGCGGCGAGCGCTGCGACGGCGCCGAATCTCGTGTGGCAGCGCGTGTTCCTCTACCGCGGCATGTACATCCACGCGCCCGACGATCCCGTCGGTTGGATTTGGGGGCTCAAGAGTTTGCTCGGCCGCGCATGGGGAGCGGTGTCGGAACGAACGTGGCCGAGTTGGGCGCTGTGGTGGGGTTGGCACAACGTCGCGGTGTCGCTCGCGGTGATGCTCGTGTTCGCGTTCCTGAGACGTCGCGCGACGAGCGCGCCGGAATTGTCCGTGACGATCGCAGGCGTCTACGCGCTGTTCTACGCCGGGGTCGAGAGCTGGAGCTTCCAGTACTTCGCGTGGTCGATGCCCTTTTGGATGCTCGCCGGATGGCGCTATGCGTTGAGCGCGAATCTGCTCGGGGGTCTGTACGTGTACGCGGTGTACGCGATGGTGTGTCGCGATTGGCTGCTGCGCGCGCGCTGGGAATTCAACGAGTTCCCGACCTGGCCCGAGCCGTTGAAGGTCTTTCGCGACATCGCCTGGGCGTCGTTTGCGCTGTTCGCGCTGTACTGGTTCGGGCGAGCTGTCGTCGCCGAGATTCAGTTGCGTGCGCGCGCGAAAAATTGAGTACACGTTGCGCCATGGGCACCGCGCAACAACCGCTGACGAAGGCTGAATCTTCGAACTACACCGAGACGTCGCTGCACGCAGACGTCATGACGTTTCTTGCCGCGCTCGACGCGCGCCGTGATCCGCGCTTTGCGCTGTCGAGTTTCGGCGCGAGTCCCGAAGGCCGCGACTTGCCGCTCGTTGTGTTGTCGAAGGACGGCTTCCGCACGCCGGAGGAAGCGCACGCGTCGGGCAAGCCCGTGGTGCTCGTCATCAACGGCATTCACTCCGGCGAAGTCGAGGGCAAGGAGTCGTGCCTGATGATCCTGCGCGATCACTTGCTCGGCGATCGTCACGCGTTCCTCGAAGATCTCGTGCTCGTCGTCGTGCCGCTGTTCAATCCCGACGGCAACGCCCGCATCTCTCCGAAGAACCGCGCGCTCAACCTCGCCC
>CAYHRR010000254.1:0-6399 GCA_964358875.1 uncultured Planctomycetaceae bacterium
CTCCCTTGCGGATATCCTTCACATGCATGAGGGACCAGCGCGTTGGGTGCTTCTTGAGCAGTTTGACCGGATCCACACCGGCATGAAAGACCCAGAACACATCCATTTCGAAGCTGACATTTTCCGCCTTGGTTTCCGCCACGATGCTGGTCCTTCGGGCAAAAGCAACACGCTACTCGCGCGGGCGCGAGAACGTCAAGGATCGAGGCGGACACGTTCAAACCCGCGCCGCTTGAGCGGTGCACCCCAGCAGCCCAGAATGAGCCGCTTTGGGCCGCGCGGCGCGGTCCGTTGCCCGAGCCTGATCACGATTCGTCATCGCTCGCCCGCGCAGCCCGAGCGAGCGCCACGGCCGAAACGCGTTTTGCTCCCATGCGGCGTAACGCGCGGGCGCACTCGCGCAGGGTCGCGCCTGAAGTCACGACGTCGTCGACGAGCCACACCGATGTCGCCGCGCGCACGGCTCGCGCGGCGAAGGGCCGTCGCGTCGCGCGGAATGCTCCGCGCACGTTTGCAGCGCGCGAAACGGAACCGACCGAACCTTGCACGCCCGTGGGCCGCACGCGGACGAGCGCCGGCACGACGCGCGCGTGCGTGTGTGTCGCCATGGCATCGGCGAGCAAACGCGCTTGGTCGTAGCCGCGTTCCAGGCGCCGCCACGGATGCAGCGGCACGGGAACGAGCAACGCGCCCGCCGCGCTCGCCTCGGGCTCGACCTCGCTCCACAAGCGCGCGAGCGACCAGCCGAGCGGACGCGCGAGGTCGCGCCGCCCGCCGTGCTTCAGGGCCAGGATCCAATCGCGCACACCGCTCTGTCGGCGGTAGTCCGCCAACGCGACGAGCTTCGCGAACCCGGGCGCTTCGCGTCGGCAGTCCGCGCACCGATCGACGCCCGCGAGCGCCTTCGACAGTCCTGCGCAACAGATCGGACAGCGTTCCCCCGACGGACCGCGCGGCAGTTCGTGCTGCGCGCACGCCAACCCGTCTTGCGACGCCGCGCCGCACAACGCGCAGGTGCGCGGATGCAAGGCTTCCAACCAATCGTCGAACGCGCTTCGAATCGGCTCCACCGGCGAACTCCGCGCCGCTGTGGCGCATGGGCGCGACGAGGACGCGCGCCGCGCCGTTCGGTCACCACGAAAAACGTGGCGGCGCGGATCTAGCTGTCTTCGAGGCCCGGATCGGTCTCTTCGCCGAACACGCCCTGCGGCCCGAAACGGCGCGACTCGCTGGGAGCGCCGCGTTGGCCGGCGCGCGGCGCCGACGCCAACCCGAGCGACGTGCGCAGGCGTGCTGCGTAGGACTGCACGGTTTCGTCCTCGCGCGACGCGATGCCGAACAGCTCGCCGATTTCGCGCGCGAGCTGCAGGTCGGTCTCGAACTCGGGCGGATTCTCGCGCAAGTAGGCGCGCACGTAACTGCGCAGCGAATGCAGCGACCACCACCAACCCGCGACTTCGAGCACGACCGCGAGCACGATCACCAAGCCGATCCACATCACGATCGAGCCGCCGTCGCCCCCGCCTTCGATCGGCCGCGGACGCGCGTGGCCCAGCATCTGCGCTGCGAACCCAAGCACGAGGAACACGAAGCCGAGCGCCATCTGCACGCGATGGAACACGAACTCGCGGATCGCGCGCAGGTGCTTGGGCGCGCCACCGAGACGCTCGGCGACCAAGGCGCGCGGATTGCGGAACAGGATGCCGTTGGCGAGCAGGAAGCAGCCGACGATGGCGAGCACGTGCCCGAGCATCGTCCAGTCGGGCGAAGTGAAGGCTTGGGGCGCGAGCAGCGCGGCGGACGACATGGCGAGAAGCTAACTCCGCGCGGCGGCGGAGCAACCCGCTTCCTCGGCATGTTTCGTCGACTTCGCGCCCTGCCCGCGCGCGCGCGACGCTGAGATCGGCGCGCGCCGACCGTATCCTCCGCGCCATGACCGCCGCCGAACGTCCGAACGCCGAGACCGTCGCCCGCGCCGCCCACCTCGCGCGCTTGGCCTTGCCCGATGCGCGGCGCGCCGAGCTCGCGCAGCAATGCGAGCGCATTCTCGAGTCATTCCGGAGCCTTGCCGAGCTCGACGTCGCCGGCGTCGAACCCTTGGGCTCCCCAAGCGCAACGCGCGACGTCTTGCGCGATGACCGCGAGCGCGCGGCGCTCGGCGCACGTGCGGTGCTCGCCAACGCGCCACGCACCGAGGGTCCGTTCTTCAGCGTGCCCAAAACGATCGGGGCCGAGGCGTGAACGAGCGTGTCGAACTGACGCTGCTACGCGCCGAGCTTGCGAGCGGCGCCGTCAGCGCGACGGTGGCGGTCGAGCGCGCGCTCGCCGACGTCGAGCGCCTCGACCCCGAACTCGGCGCGTTGTTGGAGGTCGACGTCGACGGAGCGACGCGACGCGCCCGCGAACTCGATGAAGCGCGCGCGCGCGGCGCCGTGCTCGGCGCGCTGCACGGCGTGCCCTTCGTGGTGAAGTCGAACTTCTGCGTCAGCGGACGCACGTCGAATTGCGCGAGCCGCATGCTCGAGCACTATCGCGCTCCCTACACCGCGACCTGCGTGCAGCGCTTGCTCGACGCCGGCGCGGTGCTGATCGGCGCGGCGAACATGGACGAGTTCGCGATGGGCTCCTCGGGCGAGAACTCCGCCTTCGGAACGACGCGCAATCCGTGGGACCTCTCGCGCGCGCCGGGCGGATCGTCGAGCGGTTGCGCGGCGCTCGTCGCCGCAGGCATCGTGACCTTCGCGCTCGGCAGCGATACCGGCGGCTCGGTGCGCCAACCTGCGGCGCTGTGCGGCGTCACGGGTTTCAAACCGAGCTACGGGCGCGTGTCACGGCGCGGCTTGATCGCCTTCGGCTCGTCGCTCGACGCCGTCGGACTGCTCGCTGCGAGCGCGCGCGATGTCGAGCTTGTCACCAGCGTGATCAGCGGCGCCGACGAAGGCGATTCGACGTGCGCGCCGCTCGGACCGTTCGAAGCACTCGCGCCGCGCGCGCGACTCGACGGTCTGCGCATCGGGGTGCCTGACGAGTACTTCCCTGCGGATCTCGGCGGCGGCGTGCGTGCGCGCGTCGAGGAAGCGCTGGCCTCGCTCGAGCGACTCGGCGCGCAGCGCGTGCGCGTCTCGCTGCCGCACACCGCGCATGCGCTCGCCACCTATTACGTCGTCGCGGCCGCGGAGGCGTCGAGCAACCTCGCGCGCTACGACGGCGTGCGCTACGGCGAGCGCGTCGACGGCGACGGCTCGTTGCAAGGCATGATCGCGGCGACACGCGCGAACGGTTTCGGCGCGGAGGTCGCGCGGCGCATCCTGCTCGGAACCTACGTGCTGTCGAGCGGCTACTACGAGGCGTGGTACGAGCGCGCGCTCAAGGTGCGGCGCTTGATCCGCGACGATTTCGACGCGGCCTTCGAGCGCTGTGACGTGCTCGCCAGCGCGACCAGTCCGTGCGTCGCCTTCCGGCTCGGCGAGCGACTCGCCGATCCCTTGACGATGTACCTCTCCGACGTGTTGACGGTTCCCGCGAGCCTCGCCGGGCTTCCCGCGCTCAGCGTGCCTTGCGGATTCGTCGCCGACGACGGCGTCGATTTGCCGGTCGGCCTGCAATTCGTCGGCGCGCTGCAGGACGACGCGCGCGTGCTGTCCGTAGCGAGCACCTTCCAAGCCGCGACGCGCTTCCATCGCGCGTTGCCGCCCTTGGCGCGCAGCCCAGGTGCAGCGTGAGCGGCGCTTGGCTCACGGTGATCGGGCTCGAAGTGCATTGCCGTCTCGCCACCGCGACGAAGCTGTTCTGCGGCTGTCGCAACGAATTCGGCGCGGAGCCGAATGCGCTCGTGTGCGAAGTGTGCAGCGGTCAACCGGGAGCGCTGCCCGTGCTCAACCGCGAGGCGCTCGAACTCGCCTTGCGCGCCGCGCTGGCGCTCGAGGGCGAGGTGGCGACGCCTTCGAAGTTCGACCGCAAGCACTACTTCTACTGCGACTTGCCCAAGGGCTATCAGGTCTCGCAGTACGACCGTCCGTTCTGCAACGGCGGCGGTTTGACGCTCGCCTGTGGCAAGCGCGTGCGCCTCGCGCGCATCCATATGGAGGAGGACGCGGGCAAGGCGATTCACGATCGCGGCGCGCACACGCTCGTCGATCTCAACCGCGCCGGCGCGCCGTTGATCGAATGCGTGACCGAGCCGGACCTCGCGAGTTCCGCCGAAGCGCACGAGTTCCTCACGGCGCTCAAGGAGACTCTGCAATTCGCGGGCGTCAGCGAATGCGACATGGAGAAGGGCTCGTTGCGTTGCGACGTGAATATCTCCGTGCACCGTGCGGGCACGCCGCTCGGCACGAAGGTCGAGCTCAAGAATCTCAATTCGTTCGCGCACGTCGTCGCGGCGCTCGAGCACGAAATCGCGCGCCAAATCGCGGCCTACGAGAGCGGCGATCCCAAGCAGTTTCCGGTGCAGGAGACGCGCTTGTTCGATGTCGCCGCGGGTGTCACGCGCACGATGCGCAGCAAGGAAGACGCGCACGACTACCGCTACTTCCCCGATCCGGACTTGCCGCCGTTCACGGTGAGCGCGGCGCAACTCGAGCGCGTGCGCAGCATGTTGCCGGAGGCGCCTGCGGCGCGACGCGCGCGCTACACGAGTGCACTCGGGCTGTCGAAGTACGACGCCGGCGTGTTGACGAGTTCGCGCGCGACGAGCGACTTCTTCGAGCAGACGCTGCGTCACTGCGACGACGCGAAGGAGCTCGCCAACTGGATCACCAACGAGCTGCTGGCCCTGTTCAAAGAGCCCGAGCACGGCGTCACGTCGATCGATGCCTTGCCCTTCAAACCCTTCGACTTCGCGGAGCTCGTCGAGTTGGTCGCGCAGGGACGCACGAATCGCGCGGGCGCGCGGACGGTGCTGCGCGCCATGTGCACTTCGTCGAAAAGGCCGCGCGAACTCGTGCGCGAGCTCGGCCTCGAGCGCGTCGACGACGCAGCGCGACTGGAAGCCTGGTGTCGCGCGGCGCTCGTCGGCAAGGACTCGATCGCCGCCGCCGTGCGCGCCGGAAACGAGAAGGCGCTCGGCGCGTTGATCGGACCGGTGATGAAGCTCTCGGGCGGCAATGCCGATCCGCAAGCGGTGCGGGCGATGCTCGCGAAGTTGATCGGCCCATGAAGCGCGTGCGCGTCGACGAGTTGATCGACACAGCCGCGCTCGCGCGCGATGGTCACGCGCCGACGAGCGCCGACATTCGCCGCGCCCTGCCGCACGGTTGGGTGCTCGACGACGACGGTGAACACGCGATCCACGATCGCCGCGTGTTCTTCGGCCGCAGTTGGGTGTTGATCTGCGGCCTAGTGTTTTTCGGAGCCGCCGCGCTCGGCCTGTTCGCGTCGACCTTGCCGAAGGGGCCGCGCGCCGTGACGCGCGTCGTGCTGCTGGTTACGGCCTTCGTTTTGATCGGCGGAGTCGTCGGTCCGTTGATCACGCGCGCGTTGCAGCGCCGCTGAGCTCAGCGTGTCGCCGGCACCGAGGCTGGAGCGCTCGGCGTCGTCGGCACCGGCGCGGAACTCGGCACAGAACTCGGCACTGGCGCGAGCCTGGCGAAGAACATCGCACCGACACAGCCGAGCATCAGCACGAGCGCGATGACGCCGGCGATGGCGACGGCGACCCACGCGATGGTTTTCGAATTGGAGGCACGGTCGTCGTCACTCATGGAGTTTCCGTTCGAGCTGTTCGTTGCACGGTTTCCGTCGCGAGTCGCCGCGCCCGATCGCGAAGCTCCGCGCGCTGCTGCCAAGTTCACTCGAGTGCATCGGTGCCGGCAGGCTACGTGTTCGATTTCGGGCGCTTCGCCAGTTGAGCGACGATCCACGCGACCGTCGCGCCTCCGCCCACGAGCAGCAACAAGCTGCCGCAGATGATGACGAGTTCCAGCAGGCTGATTCCCAAGCGGTCGACGAACAGCGCGGCGAGGACAGTGCACGCGAGCAGTGCGACGAGCACGAACGCGACCGTCGTAAGCCACGGCGAACGCCGCAGCGCGGCGCCGAAGTCCTTGCGGTACACGACACCGCCTTCCGCAGGAAAGTGCAGCGTGCCCGCACCGCTTTCGGCGTGCGGCGCGTTGGAGTCGAGCGGTTTCGCGCCGGCATGCGCACGCCGACGACGCCACAGGAAAACACCGAGCAGCGCGAGCGCCGTCAAGCCGACGAGCAGCCACGGCGCGACGAGCAGGTACGGACGCGTGACCCCGGCGCGCGGGGCGTCGGGCGCCTGCGACGAGCCCGCGTTCAAGAGGAGCGCGCCGACGAACAGCGCAGCCACGGTCAGCAGTGCGACGCCGGCGACGACGGTCAGCGTGACGCCGACCCAGCTCAATGCACTCAGCGGCGCGCGCCCGCGGGCCAACG
>CAYHRR010000255.1:0-6398 GCA_964358875.1 uncultured Planctomycetaceae bacterium
GCGGGCCCGCGTCGGTGTACGCGCCCGACGCGCCGAGCGTGCCGCGCGAGTTGCTGGAACTGGGCGTGCCCGTGCTCGGCATCTGCTACGGCATGCAGTGGATGGCGCGCGAACTCGGCGGCGAGGTCAAGGGCGCATCGAAGCGCGAGTTCGGCCGTCAATCGATCGCGGTGCTGCATGCGCGCGACGTCTTCGAAGGCATCACCGGCCACACCGTCGTGTGGATGAGCCACGGCGATTCGGTGACGCGTTTGCCGGCGGGATTCGAGGCCTATGCGGCGACCGAGACGTGTCCCTTCGCGGCGGTCGGCGATCCCGTGCGCGGCTTCTTCGGCGTGCAGTTCCATCCCGAGGTCACGCACACGGTGCGCGGCCGCGAGGTCATCGAGAACTTCCTGACGCGCGTGTGCGCGCTGCCCGGCGATTGGAAGCCCGAGAGCATCGTCGAGCGCGAGATTCGCAAGGTGCGCGAGATCGTCGGCACGGACGGCGAGGTCGTGCTCGGCCTGTCGGGCGGCGTCGACAGTTCCGTGGCCGCGATGATCGTGCAGAAGGCGATCGGCGCGCGCTTGCACTGCATCTTCGTCGACAACGGCTTGCTGCGAAAAGGCGAGCGCGCCGTCGTCGAAGAGCAGTTCCGCGATCAGTTCGGCATCGACCTCACCGTCGTCGACGCGACCGAGCGCTTCCTCACTTCGCTCGCGGGCGTCACGGATCCCGAAGCGAAGCGCAAGCTGATCGGCCGCGATTTCGTCGACGTGTTCAAGCACGAGGCCAAGCGCTTCACGCGCGCGCACTTCCTCGGGCAAGGCACGCTGTATCCCGACGTGATCGAGTCGGTGAACGTGTTCGGCGGCAACACGGCGGTGATCAAGAGTCACCACAACGTCGGCGGTTTGCCCAAGGACTTGGGCATGACCTTGGTCGAGCCGTTGCGCGAGTTGTTCAAGGACGAAGTGCGCGCGATCGGCCGCTACATGGGGCTCGATGAACGCATCGTCGGCAGGCAGCCGTTCCCCGGGCCGGGCTTGGCGGTGCGTTGCCTGGGCGAGTTGACTCGCGAGCGACTCGACACGTTGCGAGAGGCCGACGCGATTGTGACGAGCGAGATCGAAGCGGCGGGCTTGCACAAAACGCTGTGGCAATACTTCGCCGTGCTGTTGCCGGTGAAGTCCGTCGGCGTGATGGGGGACGCGCGCACGTACGAAGAAGCCTGCGCGATCCGCGCGGTCGAATCGACCGACGCGATGACCGCCGATTGGGCCCATCTCCCGTACGAGCTGCTCGCCGTGATCTCCAACCGCATCATCAACGAGGTGCGCGGCATCAACCGCGTCGTGCTCGACATCAGCTCGAAACCGCCGGCGACGATCGAGTGGGAGTGAGCGTCATCACCTGGCCGCGTGCCCGGGAATCGCCTGCGCGTCGAGCGACGCAACCCAAGCTCGCGTTCGCGCGTTAGCCTCTTGCCCACTGTGCGCGTGCGGCCGGAGCCCGGTCGCTTCCGACACTCGGAGGCGCTCGCGGTCGCAGGCGCACAACCACACGAGGAACTTGTCCATGCGTCTGATCCCCCAAACGCTCGTTGTCGCTGCATTTGCGACGGCGTCCTTCGCTCAGGTGCAGCAGTTCAGCGGCACACCTGCGAACCCCGACTTCACGCTCGACTTCGACGCGCCCTTCGTCTCCAGCGGCGCGATCTCGAGCACCTCGAACGCGTTCACGTCGAACGGCATCGCGTCGTGCACGCTGGTCGGCACCTGGACGACGGGCACCGACGCGATCACTGCCGGCTCGAACGGCAGCGGCCAATCGCTCGTGTCGCAAGGCAACGGGACTATGAGCGTCGCGGGCATCGGAGCGCCGCTCGACAACGTCGGCACCGGAGGAGGCTTCGAGATCGTGCTGCTCAACCGCTGCACCGACTTCGGCGTGCTCTTCGTCGACCAGATCAACTTCAGCTATCAGGTCGAGTTGCTCGACGGCACGAACTCGCTCGGCGTCGGTGCGTTCAGCTACAGCGGCGCGTACCCGCAGCCCGCGCACTACTGGCGCGCGAACGGTGTGCTGTTCGACCGCATTAGGCTCTCGCTGTCGGGCTCGATCGGCGCGGGCGTCGGCATCGACAACTTTGCGATCGCGGGTTCGGTCACGGCGCCGGTGACGTACTGCACGGCGGGCACGAGCACGACCGGTTGCGCGGCGACAATTGGCGCGAGCGCGCAGCCGAGCGCAACGCTCACGACGCCCTGCGTGATTTCGGTCAGTGGTGTCACCGCGCAGCAGAGCGGCATCGTCTTCTACGGCGTCAACAACACCGGTTGGGTGCCGCTGACTTGGGCGACGGGCAGCACGAGCTTCCTGTGCGTCAAGCCGACGACGCAGCGCAGCCCTGCACAGAGTTCGGGCGGCACTTCGGGTCTGTGCGACGGTTCGTTCGCGCTCGATTGGAACCAGCTGCACACGACCTTCCCCGGCCTGCTTGGCACGCCGTTCAGCGTCGGACTTAAGGTCTACGCGCAGGGCTGGTACCGCGATCCGCCGGCGCCGAAGACGACGAACTTGAGCGACGCGGTCGAGCTGACACTCGGGCCCTGACGCGCCGAGGAATCCGCCCGCTTACTGCACGGAATTCGCGCCGGCGACAGCTTTGTCGAGCACCGGCGTCAGCGCGGGTTGAGTGAGCGCTGTGACGAGGTTGCCGCTGACGACGCAGCCCGTCGCGTGCGCATGCAGGTACACGCCGGCCTGTCCGTTCGCGTGCGCGACGTTCGCATCGAGGATCGTGTTGCCGACGACGTGCACTGCGCGCGCATGACCGATCACGATCGCGGACATCCACGCATCCTCGATCGAATTGCCGCTGATCGTCGCGCCGTCGTGGTTGTCGACGAGGATGCCGTGCTGGCCGCAGCCGCGGATCGAGTTCGACGCGACGAGCACATGCGTGCGCCGCTCGAATTGCACATTGGCGAGCTGAATCCCGCTCGACGTCGCGCCGTTGGTCGGATTGACGCAGTCGCGGATGCGATTGCCGACGATCGCCACGCCGTCGGTCGCGCGCTGCTGCTCGTTCGAGCCGCACAAGATCCCCGGCCCGACTCCGACCGCGATCGTGTTGTCGTTGCAGGTCACATCGGCGTTCGAAAGCAGCAGGATTCCGGTGCCGACCAACAATCCGTCCGGCGCCACATGCCCGACCGTGTCGCGCACGACGTTGCCGCTGACGACCGCCGCCGTGCAATTCGAAAGATAGATGCCGGCCTTCGACGCGCGCTCGACGAGACAGCCCGTGACGCGCACGTTCTCGCTCTCCGCGATCGCGAGCCCGTCGGCGTCCGCATCGAACACGCGCAGATCGCGCAGCACGACGTCCTTGCAGCGCCACAGTTGCACGAGCCCGTGACCGAGCGCGCGCCCGATGCCGCCGACGCCTTCGACGCCGAAGCCTTCGAGGCGCACACCTTGCGCGTTCTCGATGCGCAGCAACTGCACCGCCGGCGTGTTGGTGCGCAGCACTGCTTGCGGCCCGCCGACGATCGTCGTGCCGTCGCTGACCTTCAGGCACCAATTGCGGCCCGCTGCCGGCGCGACGAGCACCGGGAAGGGCGGCAGCACGAGCGTGCGGTTGGCCGCGTTGTCGAGCGCGAGCTGCACGCGCGCCGTGTAGTCGACGCTGCCGTCGGTGTAGACGCCGCGCGGTAGGAACGTCGCGAGCTCGACGACCTGCTTGGGCGCCGGCATCGTCGCGGGCATTTTCGGCGTCGGGAACGACACGACCGCGACGAGCACGAGCGGCACCGACATGGCGACGGCGATGGCGATTCGAGTGGAGAGTTGCATGCGCGCCTGTGTTCGACCGGTGCGGGCTCGCGACCCAAGCTGGGCGCGGCTCGAACCCAAGTTTCGCGGTCCGAGGCTGCGCCGCAGGGCCTCGCGCGATTACGCTCTTCGCCCTCGCGACGCCGCTGCACGGTTTTTCCGCGCCGGCGCACACCACCGCCGGAGTTTTCGATGCGCTCAACGTTGTTCGTCCTCGCCGCCCTTCCGGTCCTCGCCGTCGGCCTCGCCCTCGCGCCGCTGGGCGACCAACCGAGCTTCCACGTCGCCAAGGGCGTGAAGCTGGTCAAGACCTTCGAGCAGACGACGACGCTCGAACTCGAGGACATCCACATCGAGTTCGGCGACGAGGAGGTTTCGCGCGAAGACCTCGGCGACGTGAGCATGGACGTCGAAGCGAAGAGCGTGGTCGTCGTGACCGACGAGTACGGCGCCGTGAACGAAGGCCGGCCGAGCAGCGTGCGCCGCACCTTCGACGAGCTCACCAACGAACAGGCGACGACGAGCGAGGGCGAAGAGGGACCCGAGGAACACAAGACCGAGGACGAGAGCAAGCTCAGCGGCAAGACCGTCGTGTTCACTTGGAACGACGAGGAGCACAGCTACTCCAAGAAGTTCGACGGCGACGGCGCGGACGAAGAGCTGCTCGCGCCGCTCGTCGAAGACACGGACCTGCGCGCGTTCTTGCCGGGCAAATCCGTCGCGGCCGGGGACGAGTGGGACATCGAGGCTGCGAACTTCGACTTCTGGATGAACCCCGCCGGCGACGTCGCGCTGACCAACGCCGAAGACGACGAGGATTCGGCCGAGGTCGAAAAGCAACTGCGCGCCAACCTCGAGGGCTCGATCAAGGCCACCTACAAGGGCGAGCGCGACGAAGGCGGCGTGACGGTCGGCGTGATCGCGCTGGTCTGCAAGGTGCAATCGAAGTCCGAGACGAGCACCGATCAGGAGGGCGCCAAGGCGACCAAGCTGTACGAGCTCGCCTTCGAACTCGAGGGCGAGATCCTGTGGGACCTCAAGGCCGGCCGGCCGCATTCGGGAATGCTGAGCGGGCGCTCGACAGTGACGATGGACGATCACACCGAGCACGAATTCGAGGGCGAGAGCTTTTCGGTGCGCCAGAAGATCGTGCTCGGCGGCGAGGTCCGTTTCAGCGCCGCCTACGCGACCGCCGAGTGAGCGCCGCACTCTGAACCACTCGCGCGACGAATTCTGCTCGACGCGTTGGAGCATCGTGGCGCGCGCCGCGCGTCTGGGATCGCTCGAAGCGCGCGACGCGTTGACGTGGCTGTTCGAGGCCTACGGCTATCCGCTGTACGCGTTCGCGCGCCGGCGCGGCGCGACGGCGCAAGACGCCGAGGACGCTGTGCAGGAGTTGTTCACCAAGCTGGTCGAGCACGACGCGCTGTCCGCCGTCGATCCGCAGCGCGGTCGCTTTCGCGCCTACTTGCTCGGCGTGTTCGAGCACCAACTCGCGAACCAGCGCCGTGCGCGGCGGGCACTCAAGCGCGGCGGCGGGCGCGCCGAAATCTCGCTCGATGCTGCGAGCGCGGAACAACGCTACGCGCTCGAGCCCGCCGACGCGCGCAGTCCGCAGGCGCTCTACGAAGCGGCTTGGGCGCGCACGTTGATCGAGCGCGCCTTCGTTGCGTTGCGCGCCGAATACGAAAAGGGCGGCAAGCTCGAGCTGTTCGAGCGCGTGCGCGCGCATTTGATCGAGGCCGATTCCGACGAGCGCTATGCCGCGATCGCCGCGGACCTGGGCATGAGCGAAGGCGCCTTGAAGGTCGCGGTGCACCGCTTGCGCAAACGCTTCCGCGTCGCGCTCGAAAGCGAGATCGCGGAGACGGTCGACGGACCGGTCGAGATCCAAGCTGAGATCCGGCATTTGTTCGAGGCGCTCGGCTCGTGAGGGACCGGCGCGCCGAGCACCTGTAACCTTCGCGCCGCGCTGGGTCAGCCGGTCGTGAACCGACCACCCAGGAGCTCGATGTGACACCGAACTGCACTTGTCCGCGTTGCGGCGCCCATCTCGCGCCCGGTAGCGATCCCGCGCGCTGCCCGCGCTGTCTCTTGCGCGTCGGCATGGACGCATCGTCGGCGACGCTCGGCGGAACGCGCGTGCCCGCGCCGACCATCGCCGAGTTGCAGAGCTTCTTCCCCGAACTCGAACTGCTCGCGCTCGTCGGCGAGGGCGGCATGGGCGCCGTCTACAAGGCGCGCGACAAGCAGCTCGAACGCATCGTCGCGCTGAAGGTCTTGACGGTGCGCGACGACGAGGGCGAACAGTTCGACGAACGCTTCGCGCGTGAGGCGCGCGCGATGGCGTCGCTCGCGCATCCGAACATCGCCGCCGTGCACGCCTTCGGGAAGAACGGACCGTGGTCGTGGCTGGCGATGGAATTCGTCGAAGGCCTGAACCTGCGCCGCGTGCTGCGCTCGCGAAGCATCGCGCCGAAGGACGCCTTGGCTTGGGTGGCGCAGATGTGCGACGCGCTCCAATACGCGCACGAACACGGCGTCGTGCACCGCGACATCAAGCCCGAGAACGTGCT
>CAYHRR010000256.1:0-6380 GCA_964358875.1 uncultured Planctomycetaceae bacterium
CCCTCACGCACGACCAGGTTCAACGAACCCGGGAAGCCCTCGAAGATGCAGCCGTCGTCCGTCGCGGTCGCGCCGGCGAGCGTCGCCGTGAAGCTGACGCGACCGCTGTTGCTGATCTGCACGTTCGAGTTGTTGAACACGTTGAAGGTCATGCCGCCCGTGCCCGGAGCGACGTCGCCGCGGCGCGCGAGGAGCGTCATGCCGCTCGTCGAGCCGATGTAGAGGGCGCTGTCATTGAGGCCGGTGATCACGTCGCCGTTCATCAAGTCGCAGCGCATGATCGTCTGGCCGGCCGAATTGAAGCTGTTGCCGCTCGTGTTGATGAACCACGAATTGGAAGTGACGTTGAACGTCGCGCCGGCCGTGCCGGGCGCCGCGTCACCTTCGCGAACGACGAGCTGGTTGCCGAAGCCCGGCGTGTAGATGTAGAGCACCACGTTGTTCGACACGGTCGCGGCCGGAGCGCCGAGAGTCGTCGAGAGCGTCTCCTCGTGGAGGAACTGACCCGACGCGTTGATCTGGCTGACGAAGCCCAGAGCGCTGACGATTTCGCCGCTGGGGATCGTGTCGCCCTTGCGACGCACCATCGTGAGCGAGCCCGGCGTACCCATGATCCAGGCCGCGTTGTTGCTCGGCGACGCGACCACGTCACCGCCCAACAGCGCCGTTTGGAAGAACGCCGTACCGGCGGCGTTCATGCCGGTGGACTGATTGCTCGGACTGCTGAAGGAAGACGTCATCGTCGATCCGCCGCCGCCCGGAGTCGCATCGCCTTCACGGACGAGGATCGAGAAGCTGCCGGGCGTGCCGGTGAAGAGCGCCGTGTCGTTGGCAGTGGTCATGCCCGTCCCGCCGCTCATCGTGGCGCCGAAGAGCATCATGCCGCTCTCGGTCAGGCGCGGCGTGCCGCCGAGGCCCTGGGCCGTCGCGCTGTTGAGCGTCGCAAACGGAATCGTGCCCGACGGCTCGGGATCGTTGCCGCGCATCACGAGCGTCAGACCCGCGCGCGTCGAGCCGTAGAAGTAGGCGCGCTCATTGATCGGCGCGACGCCGGCGCCGGTGAGGCGACCGCGGAACAGAACGTTGCCGCCGAGGCCGGTCGACATCGCATCCGTGAAGAACGAACCGCCGAAGGTCGCGCCACCGCAACCCGGTGCGAGGTCGGTGTCCGTCGCAAGAACGACGCCGTTGGTGACGGCCAAGCTCTGAGCGGACGCGAGCCCGCTGAGCCCGCCCGCGACGGCGAGGATCGCCGCTGCGCGGCGTTGGATCGATTGCATGTGCTTCATGAGTTTTCCTGAACCGCTCTCGGGGGTGTTTTCAGCGACTCGACCCGCCCCCCGGCCCTGTGCCGGAGGCTGGCTCGATGACTGTCGCGCGCTCGGATCGACGGAGCGTCGTGGAGAGAAACGCCACGCCGTCGTGTTTGGAACCGCCGACCCCTTCCGAAGGCCGACGGGACCAGGACCTAAGCGCCGGTCGTTCCCGCGCGTTCGCGGATTTCTCTGCCTCGCTCGGGTCTTTGGCCGACCCAAGCCTGTCCCGCCTTGGCGAAACGCGTCATTGCCCGATGGTGCAGGCAGCACGAAACGGGCTGGTTTTCAGCACGCGCTCGGTCGGCCCCCCCGCCTGGAGACCATGCGCACGGCCAGGGCCGACGAGGTCACGCCAACAATTTCCCACACGCGTCGGCGGAAAACCCCGACCTGTGCGCGGAGTCGGCGCGCGAGCTCATGCCGCCGAGCTGCGCCGAGTCCCGCTGCCGGCGGACGCACGCCGTGCACGAGGAATGGAAGCGTGTCGCGGCGCAGTCCGTTCCTCGCGCGCGTCGTGGGCGACCTTGCGGTGCCCCACGCGCGTTTCACGGCGCGCGATAGCCTCGCGCGGCTCGAAGGAACACTTGTCCGACGGCTTCACCGCGGATTCGAACTTCGCGCGTCACGATCCCGCCCAGCGCATCGACGCGCGGCGCTAGCGCCGGATCTTCGAGCGTGCGCCGATCGAACGCGACGAGCACCAAGTCGCGACCGTTGCAGTCCGCGGGCGGTGACCATGTGTCGAACATCAGCGCGGTGCGGCCGAACAAGTTGCGGCCCGCGACGGGCGACGCCGAGTAGAACGCGAGCTCGCTGGCGATGAAGTTGCGATCCATGCCGACGAGCAGCGGCGCGGACTCCGCCGCGGAGAATTCACCCTGCGCAAAGGCGGCGACGACGTGCGCGAGCTCCGGCCAACCGCGCGGCAAGCGCATGCGCTCGACGCTTCCGACGCCGGGCAATCCGAGCACGAGGTAGTGCAAGACGATCGCGAGCACAGCGATCACGCTCCACATCGCGACCGCTGCAGCGCGCGCCGTGCGTCGCGACGCCTCGCACAATTCGTGCGCGAGCAACGGCAAGGCCGCGATCCACAACGGACCCGTCCAATGCACTTTCGGTGAGTAGCGCAGCGCGAACGCCGTGAACACGGCCAACGGAACGAGCGAGAAAACCAGCGCGAAACGATGTCGCGGCTCGGCGCGGCGTCGCGCGAGCACGCGTGCGAGCGCGTAGGCACCCGGCGGAGTCAGGATCAACAACACGCCGGCGACGAGCGCGCCGATGTGAAAGCCGGGCACGCTCGCGATGCGCGTCACGGTCTGATAGCGGAACGAAGCCCAATCGTGCGTCGCATTCCAAACGATGACCGGCGCGAACACGGCGAGCGCGACGAAGGCGGCGACGTAGGGCTGCGGTCGCGCGAGCTGCGCGCGCGTGCGCGCGTGCGCGAGCATGAACACGAGCGTCGCCGGCACGAGCAACGCGATCGTGTACTTCGACAACATGCCGAGGCCGAGGCAGGCTCCCGCCGCGAGCCAGTCGACGCTCCTTTCGCGCTCCAGGGCTCTGCGCAAGAACAGCAACGTCGCCGCCCACGCCGCGGTCAAAGGCGCGTCAGGTGTCGCGAGCACTCCGTTGCTGAAGAAATAGGGCAGCGTCGCGAACAAGGCCGTAGCGACGAAGCCTGCGCGGCGGCCATAGCTCTCGGCGGCGAACACGAACACGCACCAGGCTGCGACGATCCACGTCGCGAAGACAGCCACGCGCACGCCGAGTTCGGTGTCGCCGAACACTCGCGTTCCCGCTGCGATCAGCCACGCGATCATCGGCGGGTGATCGAGATAGCCGAGCGCGGGCCGCTGCGCGTAGCCCCAGTAGTAGGCCTCTTCCGGAAGCAAATCGAGCGAGCCGAGCACCGCCGCGCGCACGGCGATCGACGCGCCGACGAGCGCGAGCAGTGCCGCGTACGAAAGCGCGCTGCGCGAACTTCCGTCGCGTCGCGCGAGCCACGCGCGTGCGAGCTGAAGCATGGCTGCGCTCGCGCACACCACCGCGAGCACGGCGACGCTTCCAGCGCGCGTCGACGCATCGACGTGCTCCAACGCAACTGCACGCAGCGGCATCGACAGCACGGCCGCGAAAAGCAGCGCCCAACGCTGCGCGGGTTGCAGCAACAGGATCGCCGTCGCGCACGCGAGACCGGCGAGGTGCGCTGCGCACATCGAAGCGCCGGCGCGCGTCGCTAGCAGCAGCGCCGCTGCATCTGCGAGGGCGGCTACGAGCACCAACGTCACGGTGTTACGCAACGCGCTGAGTCGCAACTCCGTGCGCATCATCGCGCTCTGCCACCGTGACGACACTCGTAGCGCCGACACGAACGATCGGTTGCGACTGTTGCTGGATTGAGCACGTGCCTCGAAGTCCTCGCGCGCAGTCTCCGCAACGGCGGGTCGCGCAACAACGCCGGACCTCCGTGCACCGCTGAGTTCGCGTCGTTGCTCGCCGGATTCGTGCAATGACGGCGTGCCAAGGCAAACGCGTGCTTCCGTTGCTCCGCGCGCGACGCGTGTCGCTTCGATCGCGGAACGCGGCGCGCGCTCAGCCGAACATCTGCGTCCAGTAGGTGTCGCTGCGACCGAGACCGACGCGCGCGTGGCCGCCGAGCATGTTCTTGTGATGGCCGGGGCTGTACCACCAGCCGATGTTCGCGTCGACGCCGGTCGTCGCGCCCATCTCGATGTTCTCGCCGGAGCAACTCGTGCCGAAGCGCGCCGCGCGATCCCAAGGCGTCTTCTTGCCTTCGACCGGCGACTCGTGCGCGAAAAAACCCAGCACGCGCATGTCGCCGGAATGGTCTTTCGCCGCCGCGCACAGCTTGAGGTCGAGCACCAGCGCGCTGAGCCCCAATCGAATGCGCAGGCGGTTGAGATCGAGAATGCCCCCGGACTCTTCGGGATCGAGCACCGCGCCGGCCTCGCGATTCTTGGCGAGCGCCTCGCGGTCGCTCGCCGACATCGGCATCGCGAGGAGGCAACCGAACGCCTCGCGCGTCGCGATGCGCGGCCACAGTGCGCTCGGGTCGACGAGCGCCTTCGAGCGGCGCTTCTCCGGCAACACTTCGTTGCAGCGCGCGCCGAGTGCGAACCAGTCTTCGAGCTCGACGGAGCCCGAGGCCAGCGCTTCCTTCGCGCTCGTCAAGGCCGTGTCCGCGGCGAGCACCGTGTCGACGTCGACGTCGAGCAACTCCTTCAAGCGCGCCACCGCCGGATCTCCGACCTCGTGGATGCGCTCCTTCGTCAAGCCCTCGTCCGCGCGCAGTTTCGCGATCTCGCCGCGCAGCTTGTCGACCTCCTTCAGCGCCTCGCGCGTCAAACGCGACTCGATCAGCTTCGCTGCGCACTTATCGAAATCGACGGCGTAGCGCTTCTCCTGAACGGCGGCGCGCTTCGAAGCCTTGTCGAAATTCTCCTCGACGTAACGCAACAACGACTTCGCGCCCTCTTCGCCTTGCGCGAGCAACTGTGCGTGCAGCGCTTCGCGTTGATCGATGCTCAGCTTCGGATCGCGCAGCCGGGTGATCAGCGTGCCCGGTTCATCGAGCGAACGCGATTCACTGAGCGAACGCGATTCACCGAGCGAAGCCGGTTCATCGAGCGCAGGCGCTGAAAAGCGCGTCGGTGGCGCGACGGCCGCAAACGCCGGCGAGGCCGCGACGAGAGCCGTCGCCAGGATTCCACGATGCATGCGCATCCGCACAGATTAGCGCGGCCCGAGCGACCGGTGGCAACGCGCAAACTTCCGTTCGCTCCGCGCGCGACGCGCCGCAGGAAGACGCCGCTAACTTCGCGCGTCCCTAGGTTCGCCATGCAAAGCACCCTCACCGATTCGCCGTCGCTCGCGCCCGAGCGCTCACCCACCAACTCGTCATCGACGCACTTCACGGCCCGCGAGAGCACCGCGCGCGCGGTCGACATCGCCTTCGGCCTCGTGTTGCCGCCGGTGTGTCTCATCGCCAACCACGAGGTCGGGCTCATCGACAGTTGGCACGCAGAGGCCTACGCGTTCATCGCCGTCGAGATGGCTCTGTTCGCCGTCTGGATGTGGAAGCCGCCGCAGTCGCGTGCCGCACGCGCGTGGCTCGCGGGCGCCCTCGGTCTCGGCGGTCTTTTTGCCGCGTTGATCGGCGCGGTGCTGTTTCCGCTGTCGATCGTCGCGCTGCTTTTCGGCATCGGCTTTTTGGGCCTGGTGCCGATCGGTACCGCGTGGGTTTTTCTGCGCGCCGCCAAACGTGCTTGTCCGCGTGCGTGGGGCAACCGCACGGAAGTTGTCGCGTTCGTCGTGCTCGGCAGCGTCGCCGTCGCCTTTCCGCCCTTCGCTGCGAACTCGGCGCAACGAGTTGCGCTGCACCGTGCCGTGGTCGCGCTGCGATCGGAGTCTCCGACCGCACTCGACGAAGCCCAGCGCGCGGTCGCTTGCGTGCCGTGGCTCGACGCCGACAACATCTTGGAGCGCTGGGAAACGGCGCGAAATCCGGCCGTGCGCAACGGGCTCGGGATTCTCTACGCGCGCAAGACCGGTCGCACGATCGAGCAGCGCATCGACCAGCTCGCGGATTGACGCGCGCCGGCGTCGCTCACGGCTGCGGTCGCACGATCAGCGAGTAGTAGGCGACGTCGTGCAGCAATTCCTCGCCGTCCGTTGCACGAACTTGCGCGTGCAGCTCGTGCACGAAGCCGGCGCGCAAGTTCTCGAGCGTGAGCTGAACGCTCATGCCGTCCGCTGCGACAACCGCCGCCGTCACGGCGCACGGCGCCTTCTCGACCTCGTCGCTGCCGTAGGTCTCGTGCAGCAAGTACGTGTAGCTCTCGCAGCGGTACGAGCTCACGTCCGCAGCGCTCGCCGCGTCGACCGGCTTGGTGAACACGACTTCGAAACCGTTCGGCTGCGCGCGCACCTCGCGCATTTCGAAGGGCGTCGCGCCGCTCCACACCAAACGCTCGAGCCCCGTCGTCTTCCCGCCGAGACTGCCCCAGCCGCGATCGGATTCGCCGACGAGCAGCG
>CAYHRR010000257.1:0-6374 GCA_964358875.1 uncultured Planctomycetaceae bacterium
ACCGGACACCGTCGGGTCCTTGAGCAGCGGTTCAATCCACGGTTCAGAGAGTTCGAGCCGGGTTTGCCGGGCTGGAATCGCGCCGATCCAAAGGAGCGGCTTCCGACGCTTCACGATCTCGTCACGAGTGCCGCGCAACAGTCGTGCGTTGTCATCACCGCCCGTCTTCGTCGAGCTAAACAACTCCGCGTGAGTCAGCGGCCGTACTCGATGATCAACTCGGATGAAGAACTGAAGAGCCTTGTCCTTCTTGAGCGCGAAGGGAGGGCCTGCACGCACATCGCCGACCCCAATCCAAAGCAGCGTCGTGGACTCGACTTCACGCGTTTCGATCTGAACCTCGTCCGTCAGGGGCGGCTCGATCGTCTCGATCAGGTGGTTCAGCAGATCGACCTTCGCGCGCTCTGGATCGGCGATGTTCTCCGCAGCCGTCGCGACACCGTGTTGCTCGCTCAGCCCAATCCAGATCTCGCCGCCACCTGCGTTCAACATCGCTACGACCTCGCGTGAGATCGTGAACGGGTTCTTCAGCGCGTCCGCGCTCTTGAACTCGAGCGTTTGCGACTCGCGCTTGCCGATCGGAACCTCGACGCGCTTCTTCACGGTTTCGCCTCGTAGATGAAGCTCTCGGGATCGCGCAGGAATTTGTCGAACGGCACGAGGCGGAGCTTGTCGATGCGCGTGTCCTCCGATCCGCCGTGAACAATGACGAGCGAGTCGACTCCCGCTCGTTCCGCGGCCGTGCCCTTCTTCGCGAGGTCCTTGCGCGGATCGCGACTCATCGTCGTCTCGACGCCGAGGCTTCGATCATGGAAGTCGATCACGAAGTCGAGGTCGTGCTGTTCGCCCTCGCGATAGAACGAAAGTTCGAAGTCGGCGCGAGCGTCGCGCACACCACGCAAATGCCGAAGAACTGCGGCTTCGAGCACCTTGCCGCGAACATCCGGCCGCGACATCGGATCGAGGAACGGCGCGAAGGCCGGCACCATGCCGTGATCGGACGGATACACGCGCGGCCGCGCTCGCAACTGCTGCGCACCGCGCATCCGCCCGTTCTTCTGCGTCGCTCTGCGCGGAGGCAGCACGGTCACGAGGCAGCCGTCTTCGAGCAGTCGAAGCCACGCTTGAACCGTCCGCACATCCGTTCCACTCGTCGCGAGTCCGCCGTCGATGTCGCGCGCTCGCTTCGTGGCTTCGAAGATGCCGCCGGAGTCTTGGACCAAGGCCACGAACAACGACTGCACGCGGTCGGTGTCGATGCCGCGGCGGGAAAGATCGCGACCGATCGCGCGATCGCAGATGTCCTCGCGGATACGGCGGCGAACGTTCTCGTAGGAGCTTGCGAACAGGTGTTCCGGAAAGCCGCCGATCGACAGGTAACGCTCGGCGGCGTTGGGAAGTCTGGCGAGCGCGTCGTCCGTGCTTTCGCCGTCGCGCGTCTGAAGCGACACGAACTCCGAGAACGACAAGCCGAGGATGCGCGGCTCGTCAACGCGTCCTTGGAGCGAGTCGCGTGCTCCCGTTCGCAAGGCGCTCGACGCCGAATCGGTGACGATGAATCGATCTCGCACCTGCACCGGGACGCGACGCGAGCGGTCGACGACTTGCTTGAGCGCGTCGCTCCAGTTCGGTGAGCGCGAGATTTCGTCGAGCAGGTAGATGCGCGCTTGGTCGGCGCGCAGTCCAGGCGGCTCGAAGTCGACGATGTCGCGCAGCGACGTGGTCGTCGCCAAGCGCTCGTCGGAGAAGTCGAAGTACGTGATCTGCGCGGGCGCCCAGCCTGTATCGAGGAGCGCGTCAGCGACCTGTTCGAGGAGCACGGTCTTGCCGACTTGTCGCGGACCGAGGAGTACGCACGCGCGACCTGTCGCCGGCCCGGCCGCCGCAGACCACAGGACGTCGAACGCCGTGCGCCGCCGAGGATGCTCCGACGCGAGGCGAGCGGTCGGCGCCAGCCACCAGGGGTTCCGGCTATGGAGTAGCTCCGTGAACTGCATTGGATTGCATGTTATGTCGGACAATACAGGCAGTCCACTGTTGGTTTGTCCCGGTCGCGCCCTCGCAAAGCGCCTGCACGGTGCACCACCGTCGGAGGTCGACCGAACCGCGTCCTCAGGTCCAAGCCGCAACGAAAGCCCCTATCCTCCGCGCGCCCATCGGCGCCTGCCGATCGAACCGCGAGCGGTGACGACAACCCAAAACAGCACCGACCCGAACCGTAGGCGCAGCTTCTTGCAAGCGCTCGGCGCGGCTTTCGGCGTCGCGGTGATCGTCGGCAACACGATCGGCGGCGGCATCCTGCGCGCGCCGGGCGGAGTTGCGGCGCAACTTCCGAGCGCGGGTTGGATCGCGGCGGTGTGGATCGCCGGCGGCGTGTACGCGTTGCTCGGCGCGAACTCGCTCGCGGAACTCGGCGCGATGGTGCCGCGCTCGGGCGGCCAATACGTGTTCGTCCGGCGCGCGCTCGGCGAGTACCCGGCCTTCGTCGTCGGTTGGAGCGATTGGATTTCTTCGGCGGGCAGCATTGCAGCGGTAGCAATCGTCGTCGGCGAATGCGTGTGCATGCTCGTGCCGGCGCTCGCTCAGCGCGAAACCGCCGTGGCCTCCGCGGTCGTCGTCGCCTTCACGCTGCTGCAACTCGGCGGAGTGCGCGTCGGCGACATCGCGCAGCAAGCGAGCAGTTTGCTCAAGGCCTTGATCTACCTCGCGCTCGTCGGCGCTTGCTTCGTGCTCACCGCGCACTTTGCAACGCCGACGCCGGAGCCCAAGGCATTGCCCGAAGGCAAGGCCTTCGCCGTCGCGCTGATCGCAGCCTTGCAGTCGGTGCTGTACGCCTACGACGGCTGGAACGGCGTGCTGTATTTCGGCGAGGAGGTGAAGAACCCCGGCCGCGACATTCCGCGCGCGATGATCGGCGGCGTGCTCGCGGTGCTCGCGATCTACCTGCTCGTGAACTTCGCGATGTTGCACGTGCTCGGCCTCGAGCGCATGGCCGGCGATCCGTTCGTCGCGGGCAGCGCGGGTGCTGCGCTGTTTGGCGCGCACGGCGACGCGGTGATTCGCGGCCTGATGATCGCAGCGATGTTGAGCAGCGTGAACGCGCTCGTGCTGATGACGTCGCGAGTGCCGGTAGCGCTTGCGCGCGATCGTTTGCTGCCGAGCGCGCTCGCTTCGGTCGATGCACGCGGCACGCCGCGCCCCGCGATGTTGCTCAGCGGCGCGATCGCACTCGCCTTCCTCGCCAGCGGAACCTTCGACGCAGTCGCCGCTGTGCTCGCCTTCTTCTTCGTCGCGAGTTACGTGCTTTCGTTCACATCGGTGTTCGTCTTGCGCCGCCGCGAGCCCGCCACGCCGCGCCCCTACCGCGCCTTCGGACATCCGTGGACGACCGGAATCGTGCTCGCCGGCTCGCTGGTGTTCCTCGTCGGTGCGAGCTACGGCGATTGGGAGCACAGCCGCATTTCGCTGATCGTGCTCGCCGCGAGCCTGCCGATCTTCCTCGTCGTGCGGCGCCTGCGTACCGTGCGCGGCTCGCCATGACCCACGCTGATCCGTCCGCACGCCATCTGCCGCCCTTCGCGAAGCTCGCCGTCGACCTCGGCCCGCTGGCGGTGTTCTTCATCGCGAACTCGAAGTTCGGCATCCGCTGGGCGACGGCCGCGTTCATGGTCGCGATGGTCACGGCGATCGGCGTGTCGTGGTTCGTCGAGCGTCGCGTAGCGCTGCTCGCCTGGGTCACGCTCGGTTTCGTGCTGGTTTTCGGCGGCCTGACGGTGTGGCTCGACAGCGACCTCTTCATCAAGGTCAAGGTCACCGTCATCGAGAGCTTGATCGGCGTGACGCTGCTCGGCGGATTGGCCTGCGGCAAGCTGTTCGCCAAGAGCCTGCTCGGCTTCGCGCTCGCGCTCGACGACGCTGGTTGGCGCAAATTCAGCGTGCGTTTCGCCCTGTTCTCGCTCGCGCTCGCCGTCGCGAACGAAGCCGTGTGGCGCAACGTGACGACCGATCGCTGGGTGACGTTCAAAGTCGTCGCGCTGCCGATCGCGTCGGTGCTGTTCATGCTCGCGCAGATGCCGCTCTTCAAACGCCACGCGCCGAGTGACGACAAGCGCGACGATGAAAGTCGGAGCACTTAGGACGCGGCTTCGAGTCGCCCGGACTGGTGCCAAATTGCTGCGGATTGCAGCACTCACTGCCGTCCCCAGTCGTCGGTCCTGCTCTCAACACAGTCTCCGGCCACGTCTGTGCCGTCGTCGATGCTTCACTTCGCATCTGCACACGCGCGAACGACGTGCGAGCCCTGCGTATGATCCGCGCCATGCAACGGGCGATCGACGGCGCACGATGGCGCGAGCGGGCGTGCGCGCGAACGGCCGGCTAGCCGTCGGATTCGCATGATCAGCATGAAATCGCCCTGGCTGCGCTCGGCGCTCGTCGGACTGCTGTGCGGCTTGTTGCTCTCGGCTGCGCGCACGTTCGGAGCGCGCGAGTGGATCGAGCTCGGCGGCGGCGCGAGCCCCAGCGCTGGTTGGACGCGCGCGCTCGCCTTCATCGGCGTCGCCATATCGATCGAGGTCGCGGCGCGCGCGCTCGGCGAGAAGCTGTCGATGATTGCGCTGGCCTGGAGTGCCGCGCTCGGCTTCGCGGTGCACGGTTTGATCATCGCGCCGTGGTTCGTCGCGGACGGTGTGTTCGAAGCGCTGCTCTTCGCGAGCGCCGTCGTGGTCGCTTCGCGCATCGCCGTCGGTGCGCCGCAGCGCGCGCGCTTCGCACTCGCGTCGTTCGTCGACAGCCTCGCAGCCTGCGTCGCCGGTCTTGCCGCAGGCCTCGCCTTGCGCGCGATCGAGCGACCGCTGCGCTTGCTCGGCGGCGGAACGCCGGACGACGACTGCGTGTTCGCGCTCACATTTCTCGTGCTGCTCGCCATCGGCGCGAGCGCCTTCGGGCCGCTGCTCGCCGCTCGCGCGTGGTCGAAGCGAGCACTTCCGATCGCGCTGGCGATCGCGAGCCTCGGCGCACTCGAGTCGCTGCGCGCGCAGTCCGTCTTGTCGGAACGCGAAGGCCTCGAGCGATTCCTGCGCGCCGAGCCGTGGTCGTTGAACGTCGGGCTCGCCGGAACATTCGCGGTCGACGCGCTGATCGCTGCGCGCGTGTTCGTCGTGCCGGCGCTCGCGCTCGGTGCCGTGTTCGCGACACGACCGCTGAAGAACACTTGGCCGCGCGTCGCGCTCGGCCTGCTCGCTGCCTACGTGCTCGCGCCTACGAGCGCGCTCGATGTCGATGCCGTGCGCCATTTCACCGATCATCGTGTGCGCGAAGCCGCGAACCTCGCGCTCGCCGCCGCCATCGCAGGCGTGTGGAGCATGACGAGCGGCGCGCGCGTCGCACGCTTCACGGCCGTCGCCGCGCTCGGCCTCGTCGGCGTCGCGATCGCGCTCCTGCCGCGCGTCGCGATTGCTCCGTTCGCGCCTTTCGCTCGCGCCGAAGCGCGCGTCGTCTTCGCGGAGTGGAGCCCGGTCGGGCTCGCCACGGTTCAAGAGGGCGCCGATGGAGCTCTCGTCGCAATGCTCGACGGCAAGCGACTGACGCCCGAGGTCGCCGGCGTCGCTGCGGACGTCGCGCGTCTCGAACGACTCGAAGGCGCGAAAAGCGTCTTGATGCTCGGTCCGCTGACGCCGGCGCGCGTCGCTGCGTTCCAACGCCTCGGCGTCGAACGCGTCGATCGCACGGCCTTGTACGTCGCGGCGCTCGAGTCGATGGAGCGCGCGCTCGGTGTCGAGGCCGCTTTCGGCAACGTGATCGCGCCGAGTTCGGCGCGCGAGCACCTCGACGAATACGACGCGGTCTACGTGCCGCAGATCGACGGAGCGAGCGGTCCCGTCGACGCACCGGATTGCGCAAGCTCGACGCGCTTTCTCGCGTGGCTCGACGGCGGCGCGCCGATTGCTCAGCGTGCATGGGGCAAGGCCGTGTTGTTGATGGCCGACGGCGTCGAAGGACTTTCGATCGGCATCACGGAGCGCGGCGACGTGTTCGCGGGTCAGGACGCACGCGCGCGGCCCGCGCTGCTCGAGTTGCTCGAAGATCGCGAGCAGCGTCGACGCGTGGACACGCTGCGCACGGCGCAACGACTTGCGCGTGCGACGCGCGGCGGACCGCTGGAACGCTTCACGCGCGGCCTCGAGCTCCACTTCGCCACGCAAGGCACGAGCTCGCCCTTCGAATCAGCCGTGCAACAGATCGAACTCGACGAGCACGCGCTCGAAGCCTGGCGCGACGACGCGCTCGAGCGCGAGCCCGATCGTTGCACGCGCGAAGTGTGGAGCGGACTCGCCCGCGTGCTCGTCCTGAAGCGCGACATCGAGCGCATCGAT